>NZ_LDVA01000058.1:0-105049 GCF_050768715.1 Burkholderia sp. ZZQ-2
CGCGACGTCGATCGAGCCTGTCGAACCTATGACCGTCAATGCGAGCTGCAGCGCGCCCGCCGCGTCGAACACCGGCACGCACATCGCACTGACGCCGGGGCTCGGCAGGTCGACGCCGCGCTCGATCCCGCGTACGCGGATCGCGTCGAGCTCGGCCTGCGGCACGCCGGTGTCCGGCACGGGCTGCTCGCCGCCCGCAAGCGTGTCGGCCGCGCCGGCCTGGCTGGCGGCCATCGCGCGGAGTTGCGCGGGGTCGCCGAACGCGCGGAACACACGGCCGGTGGCCGTCGTGTCGAGCGACATCACCGATCCGACATGCAGGTTCACGTGCAGCGGATAGCCGCCGTGCTCGATGCGCACGATCGTCGGCCCGAGTGCGCCCGGCACCGACAGCGCGACGCTCAGGCCGACCGCTTCCGCGAGCCGTGCCGCGTGCGGCAGCGTCGCGCGATAGGCCGGCTGGCGCTCGATCGACATCAGCCCGAGCCGCAGCGACAACGGGCCCGGCTCGTAGTTGCCGGTGAGCGCGTCGCGCTTCACGAGCGCGAGCCGGGTCAGGCTGACGAGATAGGTGTGCGCCTGCGCGGTCGACAGGTCGGCCGCCGCGGCCAGCTCGGACAGTCCGAGCGGCTTGCGCCGGCGCGCGAGCGCGTCGAGCAGCCGGCCGCCGACCTCGACACTCTGGATCCCGCGCTGCGCCTTGGGCGGCGCATCGTCTGCGCTGACTTCGTGGTTCTGCACGCGATGATTCTTCCGTTGACGAAACCCCGCATGGTATCCGACGCCATTTATCGCGCCAGCCCGCAGGTTTACCCGTATTAGACAATAGCAAGCGACTTTGTCATTGACAAATATTCGGTGCGGGAAGATGATCCGCTCACTCCCCTCAACACATGGCTCGCAGCCACGGAACGCAACATGGCCAAAGCATTCGCCTCCCAAGCCGATCTGGAAGAGAAGAAAGTCACCTGGACGAAGCTGTCCGAGAACGCGTACGCGTACACCGCCGAAGGCGATCCGAACTCGGGCGTGATCATCGGCGACGACAGCGTGCTGATCGTCGACACGACCGCGACGCCCGCGATGGCGCAGGACCTGATCGCGAAGATCCGCAGCGTGACCGACAAGCCGATCAAGCACGTCGTGCTGTCGCACTACCACGCGGTGCGCGTGCTCGGCGCGTCCGCGTATTTCGACGAAGGCGCGCAGCATGTGATCGCGAGCCGTGGCACGTACGAGATGATCGTCGAGCGCGGCGAGGCCGACATGAAGTCGGAGATCGAGCGCTTCCCGCGCCTGTTCGCCGGTGTCGAGACGGTGCCGGGCCTGACCTGGCCGACGCTCGTGTTCGAACGCGAGATCACGCTGTTCCTCGGCAAGCTCGAGGTGAAGATCATGCACGTCGGCTCGGGCCACACGAAGGGCGACACGATCGTCTGGATCCCGTCGCAGAAAGTGCTGTTCTCGGGCGACCTCGTCGAATACGACGCCGCGTGCTATTGCGGCGATGCCCAGCTCGAACAGTGGCCGGCCACGCTCGAGGCGCTGCGCGCGCTGAACGCCGAGAAGCTGGTGCCGGGCCGTGGCCCCGCGCTGCTGAACCCGGCCGAAGTGAACAAGGGCCTCGACTACACGAAGGATTTCGTCACGACGCTGCTCGCGCAGGGCCGCAAGGCCGTCGAGCAGAAGCTCGACCTGAAGGCGTCGATGGCGCTCACGCGCGAAGCGATGGACCCGAAGTTCGGCCACGTGTTCATCTACGAGCACTGCCTGCCGTTCGACGTGTCGCGTGCGTTCGACGAAGCGAGCGGCATCACGCATCCGCGCATCTGGACCGCGCAGCGCGACAAGGAAATGTGGGCCGCGCTGCAGGACTGAGCGGCTTGCACAGGCGGGGTGTCCGACAGGGCGCTCCGCCTTTTTTCTGAAGCAGCGACCGGCCGCGGCGTTCCGCCGTCTTGCTGTCCGCCGTGATCCGAGCTCACTAGAAAGCAGGGCGCACGTACGCCCTGGGAGACGGCTGCGCGCCCGAATCGCGCAGCCTGTTTGGAGAGAGACATGCCCCAATCGCTTCATGCCGAAGCGACGCTCGCGCACGCGAGCGCTTCGGCTTCCGCATCCGCCGCCACGGACGACGCGCTGCTGTTCCGCAAGATCGCATGGCGGATCGTGCCGTTCCTGTTCCTCTGCTACGTCGTATCGTTCCTCGACCGCATCAACATCGGCTTTGCGCAGTTGCAGATGAAGCACGACCTCGGCTTCAGCGACGCGATGTACGGCCTCGGCGCCGCGGTGTTCTACGTCGGCTACGTGTTCTGCGAAGTGCCGAGCAACATGCTGCTCGCGCGTTTCGGCGCGCGCCGCACCTTCACGCGGATCATGCTGCTGTGGGGCATCGCGTCGACCGGGATGATGTTCGTGTCGCAGCCGTCGCATTTCTATGTGCTGCGGTTCCTGCTCGGCGTGTTCGAAGCCGGCTTCTTTCCCGGCATCGTGCTGTACCTCACTTACTGGTTCCCCGCGAACCGGCGCGCAGCCGCGATCTCGGTGTTCTTCGCGGGCGTCGCGGTGGCCGGCGTGCTCGGCGGCCTGATGTCGGGCTGGATCATGCGCGACATGGGCGGCGTGCTCGGCCTGCACGGCTGGCAGTGGATGTTCGCGATCGAAGGCGCGCCGGCGATCCTGCTCGCGTTCGCCGCGTTCACGTTCCTGGTCGACCGGCCGCAGGATGCCGCGTGGCTCACGGCCGATGAAAAGGCGCGGGTCGCCGCGCTGTGCGCCGACAGCCGCGGCCACGGCCACGCGCACGACGGGCGCAGCCTCGTGGCCGCGCTCGCCAATCCACGCGTGTACCTGTTCGCGTTCATCTATTTCTCGCTGACCTGCGCGTCGCTGACGCTCAACTTCTGGATGCCGCTGATGATCCGCGATTTCGGCGTGACCGACGTCGTGGCCGTGAGCCTGTACACGGTCGTGCCGAACGCGGTCGGCGCGGTGGGGCTGGTCCTGATCGCGCGCCGTTCGGACCGGACCGGCGAGCGCCGCAAGCACTTCGCGTGCTGCACGATCGGCGGCGGGATCGCGCTCGCGGCGCTGACGCTGCACCTGCACAGCTTCGCGGCGATGCTCGCGTGCCTGTCGATCGCGGCGACGCTGATCTTCGCCGCGCTGCCGATCTTCTGGGCCGTGCCGACCCGCTACCTGTCGGGCAATGCGGCCGCGGCCGGGATCGCGCTGATCAGCAGCATCGGGATCACGAGCGGCATCGTCAGCCCGTGGGTGATCGGGATGATCCGCACGCGCACCGGCAGCATGGATCTCGCCGTGTATCTGCTGGCCGCGTTGCTGGTGGCGAGCGGCGTCGCGCTGATGCTCGGCGTGAAGGGCGAAGCCGCGCCGCGCGACTGAACGCGCAACGGCCGGTCGCCGCGCGCGGGCGGCGGCGACCGGCGCCCCATGTTCGCCCCGCACCCGAATCCATCGAGGAGACGATCGATGTCAGCCCCTCTTCAAGTCGATGCCGCGCGTGCCGTCGCGTCCGGCGCCGCTGCACCGGACGACGACGCGCTGTACCGGCGCATCGGCATGCGGATCGTGCCGTTCCTGTTCATCTGCTACATCGTGTCGATCCTCGATCGCAGCAACATCGGCTTCGCGCAGTTGCAGATGCGGCAGGATCTCGGCCTGACCGACGCGATGTACAGCCTCGGCGCCGTGCTGTTCTTCGTCGGCTACGTGCTGTTCGAGGTGCCGAGCAACGCCTTGCTGCGCCGCTTCGGTGCGCGCCGCACGTTCGCGCGGATCATGTGCCTGTGGGGCGCGGTGTCGGTCGCGATGATCACCGTCGACAGCGCGAAGCATTTCTACGTGCTGCGCTTCCTGCTCGGGCTGTTCGAGGCCGGGTTCTTTCCGGGCGTGGTGTTCTACCTGACGTACTGGTATCCGGCGCGGCGGCGTGCGTCGGTGCTGTCGATCTTCTACGCGGGCGTCGCGGTGGCGGGGATGGTCGGCGGGCTGCTGTCGGGCTGGCTGATGCGCGGGATGTCGGGCGTGCTCGGGCTGCACGGCTGGCAATGGATGTTCGCGATCGAGGGCGCGCCCGCGATCCTGCTCGGCGTGATCGCGTGGTTCTGGCTGTGCGATCGCCCCGAGCAGGCGCGCTGGCTGTCCGACGCCGATCGCCAGAGGCTTGCGGCCGACCTGGCCGCCGACCGCGCCGGTGCTGCCGATGCTGCCGATGCACCGGCGCCGCATTCGCTGCGGCAGGTGCTGGCCGAACCGCGCACGTACCTGTTCGCGTTCATCTATTTCTCGCTGACCACCGCGCTCCTGATGCTGCTGTTCTGGATGCCGCTGATGATCCGCGAATTCGGCATCCACGACGTCGTGCAGATCAGCCTGCTGTCGGTCGTGCCGAATGCGATCGGCGCGGCCGGCCTGATCGCGATCGCGCGGCGTTCCGACCGCAAGCGCGAGCGGCGCCGGCACTTCGCGGCATGCGCGTTCGGCGGCGCGGTGGCGCTTGCGCTGCTGACGCTGCACCTGCCGAGCATCGTCGCGATGATGGCGCTGCTGTCGGTCGCGGCGATGCTGATCTTCGCCGCGCATCCGGTGTTCTGGGCCGTGCCGTCCGCGTATTTCTCCGGCGCGGGCGCGGCCGGCGGGATCGCGCTGATCAGCAGCATCGGCGTGTCGAGCGGCATGATCACCCCCTGGCTCGTCGGGCTGATCCGCACGCGAACCGGCAGCATGGATCCGGCGATGCTGATGATCGCCGCGCTGTTGGCCGCGTGCGCGGTCGCGATGCTGCTGGGGGTGCGGGCGGTGCCGCGTGCGGAGGCGGCGTGACGCCGGCGGCTGCGGTGCGATTCAGTGGAAGGACAGAAACAGCCCGGGCAGGACGAGCAGGCCGTGCAGCACCAGCGCCCCGTAGATCACGCCGCCGCGCGCCCGCAGGTCGATCGACAGGCAGGCGATCGCCGCGATGACGCCGATGGCCGAGAGGCCCGCCGCCCAGAACAGCGCGGTAATCAGCACGCGAACGCCGGCGTACGGATCGTCCATCGAACTGGCGAACACGTAGCCGATCAGAAGCGCCAGCAACTCGACGAGCGCGACGACGAGCAGACCTGTCGCGATTCGCGCGGTTCGTTTGGCATTGTCCATGGCAAGTCGTGGTGAGGAGAGCAAGGGGCGCAAGTCTACACGATCGGTTTCGAACCGATCGCGCGACGGGGGCGGGGAAACCGGGCGGCGGACGCGGCGCGGATGTCGCCCGGCGCGACGTTGCGCCGTCGCCCCGGCTACGCCCGATACACCTCGATCCGGTTGCGGCCGCGCTCCTTCGCGAGATAAAGCGCCTTGTCGGCGCGTGACAGCGGCTGGTACGCGCCGAAGTCCGACGCCCGCATCGCGTCGATGCCGATGCTGACGGTCAGCGTGACCTGCTGGTCCTCGTGCATCAGCCGCGCCTCTGTCGCGCGTTGCTGCACGCGCTGCGCGAATGCCAGCGCGGCGTCGAGATCCGCCTTCGGCAGCACGACCGCGAATTCCTCGCCGCCGACCCGGCCGACGATCCCGTCGGGCCCGGTTTCCGCGAGCAGCAGCCGCGCGAAATGCCGGAGCGCGCGATCGCCGACCGGGTGGCCCCAGCGGTCGTTCAGCGCCTTGAAGTGATCGAGATCGAGCATCAGCACCGCGGCGGCCTGGCCGGTCGTGCGCACGTTGCGCAGCGCGGCTTCGCTTTGCCGCATGAACGCGTGGCGGTTCGACAGTTGCGTCAGGTGATCGGTCGTGGCCATCCGGTGCAGCTCGGCCTCGATGTGCTTGCGGTCGGTCGCGTCGGTGATGAAGCCGTGCCACACGGTGCCGCCGTCGGCCGTGCGCTGCGGGCGTGCATCGCCTTCGCGCCAGCGCAGGCCCTGGCCGGGCAGCAGCACGCGATATTCGAGGCGCCACGGGGTCAGCCGCACCGACGAGTCGTGCAGCGACAGCCGATAGGCGACCAGGTCGGCCGGATGAATCCGCGTCTCGACCGCCTCCGCACTGTGGGCGACCTGCTCGGGCGTCAGTTCATAGATGTCGCTGACACCCGCGCTCGCGTAGGTAAAGAAGCGGTGCCCGTCGGCCGTTTGCCGCAGCTGGAACACGAGCCCGGGAACCTGGTCGGTGAGATCCGTGACGAGCGCGGCCGAGTCGCGCAACCGCGTGGCGAGCTCGCGCAGCGCGGTGATGTCGGTGGTCGTGCCGACCATCCTGAGCGCGCGGCCGTAGGCGTCGCGGGTGATCACCTTGCCGCGGCTGCAGATCCATTTGTAGGTGCCGTCCTTGCAACGGATGCGGTGCTCGACCGCGTAGCGGTCGGTGCGGCGCTCGAAGTGCGCGAGCATCGCGGCTTTTACGTCGTCGACGTCGTCCGGATGCAGCCGTTCGTACGCATCCTCGATCCGGGTGCCGAGCTCGTGCGGCGCGTAGCCGAGCAACGCCTTCCAGGCCGGCGAGTAATGGATTTCGCCGGTTTCCACGTTGCGATCCCACACACCGGTGCCGCTTTCGGTGAGCGCGAGCGTGGTCAGCGTGCTGTGTTCCTCGACGATGTCGAGCCGTTCGCGCAACGCGGCGGCTTCGATCGCGCGGCAAAGCGCGCTTGCCGCCAGCGTGGCGAGGTCGCGGAGCAGCGTGCGTTGCGTGGCGTCGAGCGAGCGTTGCGCATCGTCGACGACGCACAGCATGCCCAGTGTCGCGCCATCGGGCGCGGCCAGTTCGCAGGCCGCGACGATCCGCGGCGCGTGAGGCGGGACGCCGTCGCGTTGCCCGTTCGCATTCGCGTTCGTGTCGTCCGGCACGAGCCGCGCATCGGCGGCCGGATCCGGCTCGACCCGGGGTGGCAAGCCATCGGCGAAAAGGGGATCGGGCAGCGCGCCGTCGACGGCGAGCACGCGTGGCGCATCGGCATCCGCGTGCGCAATGAACGCGCCGGCGGCACCGAAATGCGCCCGCGCGACACGACAGACGGTGGCCAGTTCCGGCACGGGCGGGAGCGCGGGCTGAAGGTCGGCCGAACCGCGCGCGGAGGCCGGCGCGTCGCCGGTCTCGGTGATGAACATACGGACCCGCATGGTCGAGTTTGCAACGGACGATTGCCCTCGTGATCGGACGAATGCCGGTCGGACGAGGCCGCTTGGGGACTGCAATCGCAGAGCTTACTGTTGCGCGGAATGTGTGGCAAGCGAACCGGAATCGTCTGTCGGTATGCGCCATTTGCGCCGATCGGGAAAGAATCCGGCGCGTGTTTCGGCAGACGAATCCACCGATCGGCACGTGCCGGGAAACGTGCCGCGGAACCCGGGATGATCGTCGGCGATGCGCTGCATGTCACCGGGTTCCGCGGCGCGCCCCTGGAGGGCGACGCGCTTGCTGCCTTCGACCTGCGGGACGTCGGACGGTCAGCGTGCCGTCGCGTAGCGCGGCGCGGGCGTATCGGCCGACAGGTGCGGGGCCATCGTGCGGCGCGCGGCCTCGTAGGCGGCCCATTCGTCACCCGCATGCAGCGACGGGATCGTCACGAGTTCGCCGCGCTCGAAGCCGATCAGCGCCGCGTCGACGAGGTCGGACGCCGACATCACGATTTCCTTCGGCAGATGCTCGAGCGGCAGGCCGCCCGTCTGCCAGAAATCGGTGGCGGTCGCGCCGGGCAGCACGGCCTGCACCTGCACGCCCTTGTCGGCGAGTTCGTGATGCAGCGACTGGCTGAACGCGAGCACGAACGCCTTCGTGCCGCCGTACACGCCGTTCAGCGTCTCCGGCGAGATCGCGACGATCGACGAAATATTGATCACCGCACCGCGGCCGCGGGCGACGAAGCCGGGCACCGCCGCGTAGGTGAGGCGCGTGAGCGACGTCACGTTCAGGTCGATCATCCGGGTCATCGCGTCGACGTCGCTGTCGAGCAGCGGCGCGTGCGTGCCGACGCCCGCATTGTTCACGAGCAGCGTGATGCTCGCATCCTGCTTCAGCTTCGCCTCGACGGCGGCGAGGGCCGCGCGGTCGTTGAGGTCGGCGTCGACGATCTCGACGCTGCGCTGCGTGTCGTTCGTGATGCGCTCGGCGAGGGCGGCCAGCCGGTCGCGGTTGCGGGCGACCAGGATCAGGTCGTAACCGCGGCGCGCGAGGCGGTCCGCGTAGACGGCGCCGATGCCCGACGAGGCGCCGGTAATGAGGGCGGTACCGCGATGTGCTTGCGTCATGATGTGCTCCGTTTCGATGGGATTGGCCGGATGGCGTGAAGCCATTCTGGCCGTGAATCGCTGTGACACAAATGACGTAGATGGGTATGATTCAGGACATCGGGCCAACTCACTGGCCGGGGAAGGGAGAACGCACATGCACCGCATCGGCTTTCTGATCAGCGACGGCTTCCAGATCATGGCGCTCGCCGCGCAGTCGGTGTTCGAGTACGCGAACATGGGCATGAGCGAGCCGTTCTACGTGATGGGCAACTATTCGGTCGACGGTGGCGACGTGCGCTCGTCGCTCGGGTTGCCGGTCGCCACGCACGCGCTGCGCGGGCAGCTTGCCGTCGATACGTGGATCGTCGCGGGCGTCAACGATCCGGTCGCGTCGCCGGCGCCGCCCGGCGTCCTCGCGTTCCTGCGCCGCGCCAACGCGCGCGCGCGGCGGATCGCCGGCATCTGCACGGGCGCGTTCGTGCTGGCCGAGGCCGGGCTGCTCGCGCAGCGCCGCGCGACGACGCACTGGGCGTTCGGTCGCGACCTGCAGCGGGACTACCCGGAGATTCGCGTCGAGGAAGACCGGATCTACATCGTCGACGGCCCGATCTGGACGTCGGCCGGGATGACGGCCGGCCTCGACCTCGCGCTCGCGATGGTGGAAAAGGACCTGGGCGCGGATGTCGCACGGTCGGTCGCGCACAAGCTCGTGATGCACCAGCGGCGGGCCGGCGGCCAGTCGCAGCATTCGGAAATGCTGGATCTCGCGCCGAAATCCGACCGGATCCAGAACGCGCTGAACTACGCGCGGCAGCATCTCGGCCGCGCGCTGACCGTCGAGGATCTCGCCGAAGCGGTGCACCTGAGCCCGCGCCAGTTCAGCCGCGTGTTCACGCTCGAGACGGGGCAGTCGCCCGCGAAGGCGATCGAGCGGCTGCGGCTGGAGTCCGCGCGGCTGATGATCGAGCAAAGCCGCCATTCGCTCGACGTGATTGCGAAGGAAAACGGCTTTCGCGACCGGCGGCACATGCGCGAGGCGTTCGTGCGCGGGTTCGGCGTGCCGCCGCAGGCGGTGCGGCGCGACGCGCGGGCGGATGAGCGGTCGGATGGGCGGGAGGCGGGCTGACGCGTGTGCCCGAGCCGCTCTGCGCGCGCCGGGAAAATCGCGCAGAATCTCGTCGACCCGCTTCGCGAGGAGACCCGATGCACACCGCCCCGTTCGACATTGCGATTCCCGATTACGCGCTCGATGACCTGCGCCGGCGCCTGCGCGCCACGCGCGCACCGACGCTGACACCCGCGGAGCCGTGGCAGCAGGGCGTCGACGGCGCCTGGTTGCGCGAACTGACCGCGTACTGGGCCGAACGCTTCGACTGGCGTGCGGCGGAGCGTGCGCTGAACCGGCTGCCGCAGTTCGTCGCAGACGCAGGCGGGCAGCGCGTGCATTTCATCCATCGACGCGGCGTCGGGCCGAAGCCTTATCCGCTCGTCATCACGCACGGCTGGCCCGGCTCCGTCTTCGAATTCGACGCGCTGATCGATCGCCTCTGCGACCCGGCGGCGTTCGGCGGCGATCCGGACGATGCGTTCGACGTCGTCGTGCCGTCGCTGCCCGGCTTCCTGTTCTCGCCGGCGCCCGCGGCACCCGGCATGTCGGCGTTTCAGGTCGCCGACCGCTGGGCGGCACTGATGTCCGGTCTCGGATACCGACGCTTCGGCGCGCAAGGCGGCGATCTCGGCGCAGGCGTGTCGATTGCGCTCGGCGCGCGGCATGCCGACGTGGTGGACGGCATCCATCTGAACTTCCTGCCCGGCAGCTACGAGCCGCCGACCGACGCGGCCTTGCCGCTGACCGAAGAGGAACGGGCGTTCGTGACGCAGCGCGGCGAGTGGGCCGCGCTGGAAGGCGGATACGCGCACGTCCACATGACGAAGCCGCAGACGCTCGCCGTCGCGCTCAACGATTCGCCGGCCGGGCTGGCCGCGTGGATCGCCGAGAAATTCCGCGCGTGGAGCGATTGCGACGGCGACCTGGCGCGGCGGTTTTCGCACGACACGCTGCTGACCGGCATCTCGTTGTACTGGTTCACCGGCTGCATCGGTTCGTCGATGCAGATGTATTGGGAAAACCGGCTGCAGCC
Source organism: Burkholderia sp. ZZQ-2 (assembly GCF_050768715.1). NCBI lineage: Bacteria > Pseudomonadati > Pseudomonadota > Betaproteobacteria > Burkholderiales > Burkholderiaceae > Burkholderia > Burkholderia sp. ZZQ-2. The sequence continues at coordinate 10,370 of NZ_LDVA01000058.1, forward strand.
CATGCGCTTCGCGGCCGGGCAGCGCGTGGCCGTGCCCGTCGGGTTTGCGCGTTTTCCGAAGGAAATCGGCCGCCCGCCGCGCAGCTGGCTCGAACGGGTGTTCGACGTCGTGCAGTGGACCGACATGCCGAGCGGCGGCCATTTTGCCGCGATGGAGGAGCCGGATCTGCTGGCCGACGATGTCCGGCGGTTTTTCCGGCGGTTTCGGTAACGCGCGGGCAGGCCGGGGACGTTGGCGAAGGGCGCCGGCTGCCATCCGCACATCAGCGCGAGCCCGCGCCGCACGGATCGCGACGCGGCGATGCCGCCAGTCTTATCGCGTGACGAACGGCGCGGCGTCGTCCGGCGCGGTGCGCGCATGCTTGCGCTGGCGCAGCAGCGCGACGCGGCAGTTCTCGCGCGCGGTTTCGCGGCCTTCGTCGTCGAGCAGCACCAGATCGCCGCGCATCACGTTCAGCGTGATCACGTCCTCGCCCGGCGCGCCGAGCGTTTCCGGCGTATGCACCGAGCCGGCCGGTTCGAGCACCGTCGAGCCGGCGTGCGCAATCCAGTCGTATTCGAGGTAGCGCCACGCACCCTGCAGCGTATGGACGAATACTTCGCCGTCGTGGCGATGGCGCGGCAGCGTGCCGCCGGCCGGCATCTTCAGCAGCGCGGTGAGCGTGTCCTCGGCCGCGTTGATGTGCAGGTACTTGATCGCGAGCCCGGGCAGGTCGGCGCTCATCGGCAGCCACGGCAGCGCGTCGCGGGGCAGACACGAGATCGGCGGCAGGTCGGTGGAGAGCGGAGCGGACGGCTGCGTCATGGCGGGAAGCGGAGCGGAAATGGGGAGCCCGCATTATCGCAGAGCCGGTTTGCGCTGCCGAACGCGATGTTTCGCATCGGCTCGAGCGCACGCGAAGGGACGATCCTTACAAGGTGAAATATGCAGCTAAACTGTACAGTTTGACTGTATACCTGCTATCTTGAATTCATGAACCCGCCATTACCTCCCTCCGACGCGCTCCCACTGGCCGGTCTCGCCGGCGAACTCCGCATCTCGGTCGGCAAGCTGATGCGGCGAATGCGGGAGCAGATCCACCCGAACGACCTCACGTCATCGCAGAAGTCGGTGCTGTTGCGGCTCGACCGCGACGGCCCCGCGACCGTATCGGCCCTGGCGCGCGCCGAAAGCGTGCGCCCGCAGTCGATGCGCGTGACGGTCGCGACGCTCGAGGCGCTGGGCGCCGTCAGCGGCGAGCCCGATCCGTCCGACGGCCGGCAGACGCTGATCGCGGTCACGCCCGGTTTTCGCAAGGTGCTGCAGGCGAACCGCGCGGCCAAGGATGACTGGCTGTTCCGCGCGCTGCACGCGCAACTGTCGGCGGCCGAGCAGGCCGAGCTCGCGTCCGCCGTGAAGCTGCTGCAGCGGCTCGCCGAATTCCAGGAAACGCCGCGCCCTTGAACCGCATCGACCCGCTTGCCGAAAGGACAACCCGAACATGAACCTCCCGCATCTCGTCGCGTATTTCTTCGGCGGCGCGTTTCTCGCGAACGTCGTGCCGCATCTCGTCAGCGGGTTGCGCGGCGAGCCGTTCCAGACCCCGTTCGCGAATCCGCCCGGGCGCGGGTTGTCGTCGTCCACCGTGAATGTCGTGTGGGGCGTCGCGAACCTCGTGATGGCTTATGTACTGGTGTGCCGAGTGGGCGATTTCGACCTCCGGGTCACGGCCGATGCAGCGGCGTTCGGTCTCGGCATCCTCGCGCTCGGCCTGTTTCTCGCGTGGCACTTCGGCGAGCTGCACGGTGGCAACGAGCCCGACCGGGAGCGGCCATGAGCGTGCCGGCGGCGGGCGTGTTCCGTTCGCTTCGCAGTTTCAACTATCGTGTGTGGGCGATCGGTTCGCTGGTGTCGAACATCGGTACGTGGGTCCAGCGCACCGCGCAGGACTGGCTCGTTCTCACGCAGCTCACGCATCACGACGCATCGGCCGTCGGCACGGTGATGGCGTTGCAGTTCGGACCGCAGTTGCTGCTGTTGCCGTGGACCGGCTACGCGGCCGACCGCTTCGACCAGCGCAAGCTGCTGATGGTGACGCAGGCGCTGATGGGCGTGCTGGCGCTGGTGCTCGGCGCGCTGACGGTCACGGGTGTCGCGCGGCTCGAGCATGTCTACGTGTTCGCGTTCCTGTTCGGCTGCGCGGCGGCGTTCGACGCGCCCGTGCGGCAGACCTTCGTCGCGGAACTGGTCGGCGATCGCGAACTCGCGAACGCGGTCGCGCTCAATTCGACGTCGTTCAACGCCGCGCGGATGATCGGCCCGGCGGCAGCGGGTTTCATGATCGCGTCGGTCGGCACGGGCTGGGCGTTTGTCGCCAACGGGCTCAGCTTCTTCGCGGTGCTGGTGTCGTTGTTGCTGCTCCGCGAGGACGAACTGCGCGCGAACCTGCGGGCGGGCCGCTCGCGCGGCGGCCTGCTCGACGGGTTCCGCTACGTGTGGCGGCGCGACGACCTGAAGGCGATCCTCGTGATGTTGTTCCTGATCGGCACGTTCGGGCTCAATTTCCAGCTGTTCATCTCGACGATGGCGGCCAGCGTGTTCCACGTCGATGCGCGCGGGTTCGGGGTGCTGTCGTCGATGATGGCGGTCGGCACGGTGTCGGGTGCGCTGCTCGCCGCGCGCCGCGAGCAGCCGCGCTTCCGGCATCTGTGGTTCGGCGCGGCGCTGTTCGGGCTCGGCTGCACGCTCGCCGCGCTGGCGCCGGGCTATTGGCTGTTCGCCGCCGCGCTGGTGCTGACCGGGATCGCCGCGATCACCTTCATGAACTCGACCAACAGCCTGATGCAGTTGTCCACCGAGCCGGCGATGCGCGGCCGCGTGATGGCGCTGCGCCTCGCGGTCGCGCTCGGCGGCACGCCGATCGGCGCGCCGGTGGCCGGCTGGGTCGCGAACCATCTCGGCCCGCGCTGGGCGCTCGGCGTCGGCGCGATGTCCGGTTTTGGCGCGGCGCTCGTCGCGACGCATTTCGTGAAGCGCAGCCGCGCGCAAGCGCAAGCCGACCGCGCGCGCGACCGGTTCGACGGCGTGTGACCGGGGCGACCGGGCGGGGCGCTGGTGCCGCCGCCGCGCTTGTCGGTCCCTTCATTGCCGGCACGCTGCCGCACGACGGGCGGCCGGGAGCCCGATCCTTTGCGTGATTCGCCTACGCCGCCGGCCGTGCCGTCGCCGCGTGCGCGGCTTCCAGACACGACTGGAACAGCAGCGCGGCCCGCGACGGCCGCGGCGAGCGCCGCAGCAGGCTCACGAACCGGCACCGGTAATTGAACCGGTGCGGCGCGATCGGCTGCATCAGCCCCTTGTTTTCAAAACTTTCCGCGTAATGGTCGGGCAGGAAGCCGAGATAACGACCGGACAGGATCAGCGTCGCGATCGACTCCTGATCCGACGCGGTCGCGCTGCGCGTGAGCTTCGCGCGGTGGCTCAGCTCCATGTTCGGCGAATGGAAGCCGAGCCCCGCAAATGCGTGGTTGCGGATCGTCGTCCACGTGAGCTTGCCGTGCGGCGCGTCGTAAAGCGGATGCTGGCGGCCGCAGTACAGCAGCATCCGTTCGTCGAACAGCTCCGAATACACGAGGCTGCCGGAATTGCGGTGCGCGGGAATGATCCCGACCTGGTAGCTGCCGTCGATGATCCCGCGCTCGACCTCGTTGATCGACGCGACATGCAGGTTCAGCGCGACGTCGGGCGCTTCGTCGGCGAACTGGCGGATCGCGTCGCCGAGGCGAGCGTTCGCGTTGGTGGCCGTCTTGTCGAACACCGCGACGTGCAATTCGCCGCCCATCCGGTCGTGAATGCCGTCTATCCTGCTTCTAAACGCTTCCATCGACGCGAGCAGCCGCAGCGTCTCCTCGTATACGGTCTGTCCCTCGGGCGTCAGCGTGAAGCCCGCGCGGCCGCGCCGGCACAGCACGAGGCCGACGCGCGTTTCCAGGTCCTTCACGTGCCGGCTGATCGTCGAGATGCCGATATTCAGTTCCAGTTCGGCCGCCGCCATCCCGCCGCACTGCACGACGCCCTTGAAGACCCGCAGCAGGCGGAGATCCATGTCGCTGAGCTGCCCGAGCAGCGCGCGGCTCTTCGGTTTCTTTGCTTGCATAGTTGCGCAAGTGAACATTGATATTGCGATATTGAAGAGACTAATTGGCCTCCCGACAATGCGCAACATCATCACAAGAAGGAGGGGCGCGCCGCGCCGACCGACATGACCGACATCACCACCGCCGCGCAGCAGGACGACACGACCATCCGCACCGACGCCGCGTGGCTCGACGCGCACTGGATGCCGTTCACGGCCAACCGCCAGTTCAAGGCCGACCCGCGCATGATCGTGTCGGGCAAGGGCGCGTATTACACGGACGCCGAAGGCCGCAAGATCTTCGACGGCCTGTCGGGCCTCTGGTGCACGGGCCTCGGCCACGGCCGCACGGAAATCGTCGAAGCCGTGAGCCGCCAGGTCGCGCAGCTCGACTACGCGCCGGCGTTCCAGTTCGGCCACCCGAAATCGTTCGAGCTCGCCAACAAGATCAAGGAACTGACGCCGGCCGGCCTCGACTACGTGTTCTTCACGGGGTCGGGCTCGGAAGCGGCCGACACCTCGCTGAAGCTGGCCCGCGCGTACTGGCGCGCGAAGGGCAAGGGCACGAAGACGCGCCTGATTGGCCGCGAGAAGGGTTATCACGGCGTGAACTTCGGCGGTATCTCGGTCGGCGGGATCGGGCCGAACCGCAAGCTGTTCGGCCAGGGCCTCGATGCCGACTTCCTGCCGCACACGCAACTCGCCGAAAACAAGTTCTCGCGCGGGATGCCCGAGCACGGCGCCGAGCTGGCCGACCGCCTGCTCGACCTGATCGCGCTGCACGACGCGTCGAACATCGCGGCCGTGATCGTCGAGCCGTTCTCCGGTTCGGCGGGCGTGGTCGTGCCGCCGAAGGGCTATTTGAAGCGCCTGCGCGACATCTGTACCGCGCACGACATCCTGCTGATTTTCGACGAAGTCATCACGGGCTTCGGCCGTGCCGGCGCGATGACGGGCGCCGACGCATTCGGCGTGGTGCCGGACATCCTGAACTTCGCGAAGCAGGTGACGAACGGCGCGCAGCCGCTCGGCGGCGTGGTCGCGACGAAGGAAATCTACGACACGTTCATGGCAGCAGGCGGCCCCGAGTACATGCTCGAGTTCCCGCACGGCTACACGTATTCGGCGCATCCGGTCGCGTGCGCGGCCGGCGTCGCGGCGCTCGACCTGCTGGTGAAGGAAGACGCGGTGGCCCGCGTGCGCGATCTCGCGCCGCATTTCGAGGCGGCCGTGCACGGGCTGAAGGGCCAGCGCCATATCGCGGACATCCGCAACTACGGGCTGGCTGCCGGCCTGACGATCGCGGCACTGCCGGGCGAGCCGGCACGGCGCCCGTACGAGATCGCGATGCGCTGCTGGGCGAAGGGCTTCTACGTGCGCTACGGCGGCGACACGATCCAGCTGGCGCCCCCGTTCATCTCGGAGAAGCGCGAGATCGACAACCTGGTCAACGCGCTGTCCGACGCACTGAACGAAGTGGACTGAGCCGCGGCGCGCACCGATTGACAACCGCATTCACGAAAGAGCCTCAACGATGAAACACGACAGCAATGTGACCTCCACCGTCGGCCACCTGATCGACGGCAAGCGCGTCGACGGCGGCAGCCGCGTCCAGCCGGTGTTCGACCCGGCGACCGGTGAATCGCACAAGAGCGTCGCGCTCGCCGACAAGCTGACCGTCGAAGCCGCGATCGCGTCCGCGCAGGCCGCGTTCCCGGCCTGGCGCAACACGCCGCCGCTGAAGCGCGCCCGCGTGATGAGCCGCTTCAAGACGCTGCTCGAGGAACACGCCGACGAGCTGTGCGCGCTGATCACGGCCGAGCACGGCAAGGTGCTCGCCGATGCGATGGGCGAACTGCAGCGGGGGATCGAGAACGTCGAATACGCGACCTACGTGCCCGAGCTGCTGAAGGGCGAGCACAGCAAGAACGTCGGCCCCGCGATCGATTCGTGGAGCGAGTTCCAGGCGCTCGGCGTTGCGGCCGGCATCACGCCGTTCAACTTCCCGGTGATGGTGCCGCTGTGGATGTGGCCGATGGCCGTCGCGTGCGGCAACACGTTCGTGCTGAAGCCGTCCGAGCGCACGCCGTCGTCGACGCTGCGCATGGCCGAGCTCGCGCTCGAAGCGGGCCTGCCGCCGGGCGTGCTGAACGTCGTGAACGGCGACAAGGAAGCGGTCGACACGCTGCTGACCGACCCGCGCGTGAAGGCCGTGAGCTTCGTCGGCTCGACGCCGATCGCCGAATACATCTATTCGACCGGCTGCGCGCACGGCAAGCGCGTGCAGGCGCTCGGCGGCGCGAAGAACTTCGCGGTCGTGATGCCGGACGCCGACATCGGCAACGCGGTGAACGCGCTGATGGGCGCCGCGTACGGGTCGTGCGGCGAACGCTGCATGGCGATTCCGCTGGTCGTCGCGATCGGTGACGAGACGGGCGACAAGGTCGTCGCGGGCCTGAAGGCCGAGATCGAGAAGATGAAGGTCGGCCCGGGCAACGGCGCGGGCGTCGACATGGGCCCGCTCGTCACGCAGCAGCATTTCGAGAAGGTGACGGGCTTCGTCGACGCGGGCGTGGCGGCGGGCGCGACGCTCGTCGTCGACGGCCGCGGCGTGAAGGTCGACGGCCACGACGGCGGCTACTACCTCGGCCCGTGCCTGTTCGACAACGTGAAGCCCGGCATGCCGATCTACCAGCACGAGATCTTCGGGCCCGTGCTCGGCGTGATTCGCCTGAAGTCGCTCGACGACGCGATGGCGCTGATCGACGCGCACGAGTACGGCAACGGCACATGCCTGTTCACGCGCGACGGCGAGGCCGCGCGTTACTTCAGCGACAACATCCAGATCGGCATGGTCGGCATCAACGTGCCGCTGCCGGTGCCGGTTGCCTACCACTCGTTCGGCGGCTGGAAGCGTTCGCTGTTCGGCGACCTGCATGCGTACGGCCCGGATGCCGTGCGCTTTTACACGAAGCGCAAGACGATCACGCAGCGCTGGCCGTCGGCCGGCGTGCGCGAAGGAACGGTGTTCAGCTTCCCGTCGAACCGCTGATGCGCTTCCTGGCCGCATGAATCGCCCGCTTGCGGGCGGACGATGCAACGCGGCCGGCGCGATCGCCAGCAGGCCCGCCCGGATCGACGATCCGGGCGGGCTTTTTTACGTCCTCGAGGCGGGCGCGGAAGACGGCGGGACGACGCTTACGGCGCGACCACGTGCCACATGTCCTTGAAGTTGTCGCCGTTGCGGTCGCCCTGTTTCATGTCCTTCGAGAAGAAGTACAGCGGCTTGCCCTTGTATGCCCATTGCGGGCTTCCGTCGTCGCGCTTGACGATCGTGTAGGGCCCGACCGGAACGTCGGTCGCGCTGGCCTTGTAGGGCGGCCAGAAGGATTCGCACTGGCCCGTGCACGCGCTGGTGCCGGCGTTGGCCTTGTCCTTGTCGAACGTGTAGACGGTCATCCCGTTCGCGGCGACGAGCGAACCGTTTTCGACTTTCGTGATCGAGCCTTGAGCCGACGCCGATGCGGATGCAATGGCGAGCAGGGCGGAGCTGACGAGCAGCGCGGCTTTCATGAGGGCCTCCTGAAATCCGGTGGGCGGCCGCGATCGTGCACGGGCGAGCGTGCGCCGGATCGCGGTGAATGGTGCCGGAGCGCGGGGCCGTCGCCGCCGGTGCGAGCGACGCAGGGTCGAATGGCGGCAAACGGAGCGCTCCATTCACGATAGGCGGTTTTTGGCGGGGCTGCGAGAACATCGGGGGCATATCGGGGGGCATATCGGTAGCGGCCGCCCGTCTGCGTCGCGGAACCGGGGCGTGATCGCCGCCGCGCGCCGCTCCGGTATTCGGCATCCGTCCCCGAGTGCGCGTCGCGCACGTCCATGGATCAGCGTTTCGCTCGATTGGTCAGCGCGACGCCCGCGATCACGAGCGCACCGCCCGCCAGCATCGACGGCGACAACGGCTCGCCGAGCAGCGCGACCGACAGCAGCACGCCGAACACGGGCACCAGGTTGGTGAACACGGCCGCGCGGGCCGGCCCGAGTTCGCGGATGCCCTGCGAATACCAGACGAACGCGACCACCGTGCCGATCGCGCCGAGATAGAGCATCGACGCGACGGCCTGCCACGTCAGCGGCGTGCCGCTGCCGGCGGGCGAGCCGAACAGGTGCGCGACGACCAGCAGCGCGAGGCCCCACAGCGCCGCATACGTCGTGGCCGCCAGCGGCGACAGCCCGTCGAGCGCGCGCCGGCCGATCACCGTATAGGCGGCCCAGCTCAGCACCGCGCACAGCATGAAGCGTTCGCCGGCACCGAACGTGTTGCCGAGATCGGTCAGCACCCGCAGCAATTCGCCGCGGCTGATCACGACCAGCGCGCCGAACAGCGCGACGGCGATGCCGGCCCAGCGCGACAGCGACAGGCGTTCCCCGCGCACGACGATCGACAGCAGCACGGCGGTGGCGACCGGGTTCAACGCGACGAACAGCGCGGTGCGACCCGCCGGCATCCGCGCGAGCGCCGCGAAAAAACACACGTTGTACAGGAAGATGCCGGTCGCGCCGAGGCCGAAGGTCGTCACGACCTGGCGGCCGCTCAGCTTCGGCAGCCCGCCTTCGATCTTCCACGTCAGCACGACCAGCATCAGCGCGGCGATCGCGAAGCGGCCGGTGGCCGCCGAGGTCGCGGACATCGTCGCGGCGAGGATCCGGCCCGCGATGAACGTCCCGCCCCAGAACAGCGCGACGAGCGTGAGCTTCACGTAGACGGCCGCGTGCGGCCGGGTGGCGGCGATGGCGGCGGGCGGGGCGGGAGCATTCATGTGACGGGGTTTCTCGGTGAGCGCCTGCGGCAACGCGCGAACGAGCGCGCGCGGCCGGTTATGCCGAATCGCGCGATGGCCCGCGTGCAGGCTGGATTCAGGGGGAAATGGGCGGTCGTTGCGTCGTCAGCGAAACGCGGGTGCCGACGCGAGCGCGGTCAGCACGACGGGCATCGCGAGCGCCGCCGCGATCGTCTGGAACGCGGTGATGCCGGCCATCAGCGGCGCGTCGCCGCCGAGCTGGCGCGCCATGATGTACGACGCCGACGACGTCGGCAGCGCCTGGAACAGCAGCGCGACCGTCAGCGCCGCATCGCCGAGCCCGAACAGGCGGCCGGCGGCGAGCGTGATGAGCGGCATCGCCATGAACTTGAACGCCGATGCGACGCAGACCGGCTGCAGCCACGCACGCGCCGCATCGAATTTCAGTGCCGCGCCCACGCACAGCAGGCCGAGCGGCATCGACGCGACGCCGAGCGCGCGCACGGCCGGCTCGACGGCCGCCGGGAACGTGACGCCGCCGGCCTGCATCGCGATCCCGAGCGCGCACGCGACGACGAGCGGATTCGACAGGATCTGGCGCACGAGGGCCGCCGCGCCGAGCCGCGTGTCGCCGTAGCGCGCGAATACGAGCACGCACATCAGGTTGACGGTCGGGACGATCGCCGCGACGCACACGGCCGCGAGCGCGATGCCTTTTGCGCCGAACAACCCGGCCGCGAGTGCGGTGCCGACATAGTTGTTGAAGCGCACGGCACCCTGGAACACCGACGTGAAGCCGGCGCCGTCGACCCGCACGAACGGGCGAACCAGCAGGAGAAGCGCCGCGGCGAGTGCGGTCGAACCGACCAGCGCCGCCGCGAGCGGTAATACGGGCAGTGACTGCAGCCGCGCGTTCGCGAGGCCGTCCGCGAACAGCGCGGGCAGCAGCACGTAGTAGCACAGCCGCTCGGCCTGCGGCCAGAAGGCGTCGGCGATGAAGCCCGTGCGCCGCAGGCCGTGGCCGCACGCGACCAGCAGCGCGACCGGCGCAAGCGCGAGCAGGATCGGGCCGATCATCGGGGCGCCTTCACATGAGGCGGGGCGACCGTGCAGGCCACACGCGCTGCCGTGAGCGGCTGGCACGCAAAACGGCGGAACGAGGCGGGCATCCATCCGGCGGGCAACATGGCGACACGCAAGCGAAAGAGTGACGATGCCGCCAAGTTAACACGCGCAAACAACAGGAATAATGGTTAATTATCGGGTGTTCAATGAGAAATTCTCATCGATGACGCGGCGACTTCGGCCGCCAGCGCACGTGCGAAACGTTCGGCCGGACGCGACTGGTGTTCGAGCAGGACGACCGCGCGCCCCATCTGCGGCTGACCGAACGGCAAGCGCGTGACGGGCGGCAGGCGCGCGAGCGTCGAATCTGGGAGTGCGACGATCGCCGCGCCGAGCCCTCGCGCGACCATGCGCGCGATCGTTTCCGCGCTGTCCAGCACCATCTCCTCGCGCACCCGCACGCCGATGCGGCGCAGTTCGGCGGCGATCATGCGGCCGGCCCACGCCTGCGCATCGAAGCGGATGAACGGCAGCGCGCCGAGCAGCGTGCCCGCGTCGCGTTCCGCCTGGTCCGGCGGCGCGAGCAGCCAGAAGCGATCCTCGTACAGCGTGGTCCACGTGAGTTCCGCCGGATGCGGGCGCACGGGGCGTGTCGTGATTGCCGCATCGAGTTCGCCGGCCGCGACGCGGTTCGCCAGTTCGGCCGACATGCCGGCCGACACGTGCACGCGCAGCCCCGGATGCGCGGCGCGCAGCGCGAGCAGCGCGTCGGGCAGCGGGCCCGACAGCGCGGTCTGGATCGCGCCGATCCGCAGGCGGCCGACGAGCTTCTTCTCGTCGCTGAGCGCATCGGGAATCCGGTCGACCATCGCGAGCACCTGCTCGGCCTGCGCGAGCAGGATGTTGCCGGCCTCGGTGAGCACCGGCTGCCGGCGCGAGCGATCGAACAACTGCACGTTGTATTCGCTTTCGAGCGTCTTGATCTGCAGGCTCACCGCCGATTGCGTGAGGCCGATGGCTTCGCCGGCGCGCGCGAAAGTCCGGTATCGGGCGATGGCGACCAGCGTTCTGAAGGCGCGGAGTGACATAAGCGGGCTGAGGTGGGAAGAGGCAGCCGTGTGCGAAACGCAGCCCGGTCGGCGCATTGGCGATGCGACGGGGGGAACGGTTCGCAAGGCAGCCGCCAGGGTTCGCGACATCATGCCCGCGCGTCCCGAATCGGGCAACCGGCCCATACGACGAGCGCCGCATGTTGCCGACGCGTCACGCCGGTTCGGACATTCTTTAAAATGATATAGTTCTATTTTTAGAATGTTTGGATCGGGCAAGCGCACTGCCTGAAGCGAGGCGGGCGCGGGTTCCGGCGCGTCGAGACCGAAGTGGAAAGAGGAGCAGGGGCATGACCAAGGTGGCATATCCGGGTTTGTCGTCGCAGCGGCTGAAGGCGCTCGACATGCAGCTGAACGAACGGTACGTGGCGTCCGGGCGCTTGCCGGGGGCGGTGACGATGATCCATCGCCGTGGCGAGCTGGCGCACGTGAACGTCGTCGGTTCCATGGACGTCGAGCGCGCGAAGCCGATGCGCGAGGACGCGATTTTCCGCATCTATTCGATGACCAAGCCGATCACGAGCGTCGCGTTCATGACGCTGGTCGAGCAGGGGCGGGTGGCGCTCGACGATCCCGTGTCGAGCGTGATCCCGGCGTGGAAGGACCTGGGCGTCGCCGTGGCCGGCGCACGGAGCCTCGGCGGGTTCCAGACCCGGCCGGTCGCGCGCGAGATGCTGATGGTGGATCTGCTGCGCCACACGGCGGGGTTGTCGTATTTCTTCCAGGCCAGGACGAACGTCGATGCCGCGTACCGCGAACTCGCGATCGGCGAACCGGGCAACCCGGGCGGTCTCGACGGCATGATCGCGGATCTGGCCGGGCTGCCGCTCGACTACTCGCCGGGCGAAGCGTGGAATTATTCGGTCGCGACGCACGTGCTCGGCTATCTCGTCGAGAAGATCTCCGGGCAGCCGTTTGCCGACTACCTGAAGCAGGTGCTGTTCGATCCCATCGGCATGCCCGACACTGGTTTCTTCGTGCCGGACGCGCAGGCCGAGCGCCTGTGCGCGTGTTATTGCCCGGGCCCGGATGGCGGTCTCGTGCTGCAGGACGACCCGGCATCCAGCGCGTTTCGCCGGCCGCCGGCGCTGGCTTCGGGCGGCAGCGGGCTCGTGTCGACGGCCGGCGATTACCTGCGCTTCTGCCGGATGCTGCTGAACCGCGGTTCGATCGACGGGCACCGGATTCTGAGCCCGAAGACCGTCGAACTGATGACGATCAACCATCTGCCGGGCGGCCGGACGCTCGACCGGATGTCGCGCTCCACGTTCAGCGAGGCCGTGTATCCGGGGCTCGGGTTCGGGCTCGGCTTCGCCGTGACGCAGGACCTTGCCGCGACGATGCAGCCAGGCAGCGTCGGCGATTACTTCTGGGGCGGTGGCGCCAGCACCGCTTTCTGGATCGACCCGGCCGAGGACCTGATCGTGGTGTTCATGACGCAACTGCTGCCGTCGACGACATACCGGATTCGCCGCGATCTGCGGCATTGGGTCTACGGGGCGATGTGCGACGGCGAGGGCGACGCGGCGGCTTGAAGGGCAGTCGGGGCAGGCGGGTCAGGCCGCCGGCTTGCGCGCGCCTTTCCGGGTACCGGCGCGCGGTGACGGGATCAAGTCGGCGCTCCGGTCGTTGCCGTCGAGATCGTGCGTGATGTCGAGCACGAAACGGTCGGCGCGATACAGGTAGAGCCCCGCATGGACGATGCAGCCGTCGCCGTCGGTCCACCAGCGGCGCATGCGAATCAGCATGTCGGCCATGCTGAAGTCGGCACCGTCCGACGCGAGCAGGTCGGCCGTCTCCTGGTCCGCGTAGGCGGCCGTGATTTCCTGGCGGGCCTTCGCGAGCGGAAGACGGTTGTATTGACGGACGAGATAACCGACCTTGCGCCGCGCGTCGCTGCCCTTCGGAAACCGGTCGTAGGTTTCCCGCGCGACGTAGCTGTCCATCACGCCGTAAGGTGCGCCGTCGTACAGCTGAAGCGTGCGGATCCGCATGTAGGCGGCGCGCATGGGTTGGCCCGTCTGCAACGCGGCGGGCAGCGCGGTCACGGCTTCGCGCAGCAGCACGCGCAGGGTCTGGCCGGGTGCGAGTTGCAGCGGATCGTTGATCGCGGCGCGCAGCGCCGGGTTATCCGGGGGAGAGACGACATCGGCCGTGACGAACGTGCCGCGCCCGCGGGCACTGCTCACGAGCCCTTCGGCGCTCAGTTCGGCCAGCGCCTGGCGCACCGTGATCGTGCCCGCCTGATAGAACGCGCACAGCTCGGGAATCGGCGGCAACTGGTCGCCGCGTTTCCATTCGCCTTGATGGATTCGTCCGCGAAGCAGGCTGGCAATCCGCGCATAAAGGGCGACCCCTTTGCGTTCGGCGGGCGACGACGGGTTCAATCACGGGCTCCTGGAATGATGCGGGTGGCGGGTTGACCGGGCGGGGCAGGCAATGGCGCCTGTTAATGCCCAACATTCTACTCTTGGAATGTATGGCCCATTCGTGCGGCCGGGGCCGTGAAGCCGCCGTGCGTCACACCCACAGCCGGTACATCCAGAACGATTCGTCGTCGATGAAGCGCTGCGTGAATTCGCTCGGCGAGAATCCCGTGATGCGCTTGACCTCGCGGCTCAGGTGCGCCTGGTCGGCGAATCCTTCGTCGAGCGCGAGCGTCGCCCAGTTGAACGCGGTGCCGGCTTCGAACCGGTCGCGCGCCGCGAAGAACGCGCTTTCCGTCCTGACGAGCGCCTGCCATTCGCGCAGCGATCGGCCGCTGTAGGTCTTGATGCGCCGTTCGACCTGGCGCGGGCTGTGCGTGCCGCGCCACTCGCGCGCCTGCAGCGCAAGACGCTCGACCCAGCTGCGCCCCGCATGGCGAAGCGAAGCCAGCGGCGTCGCGGGCCGCAGCGCCTGCCAGCGAGGCGCGAGATGGCGATCGATCGCCGCCAGCACGTCCGCGTCGCCATCCGCGCCGAGCAGTGCATCGAGCAGCGGGTGCCAGTCGCGGCCGAGGCACGCGTGTGCGTCGAGCACGCGGTCGTGGACGTCCGGCAGCGCGATGCCGAACAACGTCCGAGCGGCGTCGGCGGTGAAACAGATCATGCCGATCAGCCCGCCTGTCGGCGACCACGCGACGGTGGGGGCCGAATGGCTGCCCGACAGCGTCGCCGCCGCGCCGAAGGGGCGCCATCGCGGGCCGTCTGGGGCGGGTTCGATGAAGCCCACGTCGAGACCCCGGTACCACGACACGCAGACGAGCGGCGTGGCCGGAAAATGCGAAAGCCGTTGCGCGTCGCTCGACGCGACGCCGCGCGTGTCGGACAGAACGATCGCGACCACCGCGCCCTGCAGCGCGGCAGGCGCGGGATGCAGCCGCGCATGCGGCAGCGGCCCGCCGCCCGCGACGCGAGGGGCGCGGGCAAGCGGATCGGGACATGACGGCGGAATCGATGGCGGGCCGGAGAACATGACGCCGCAGTATAGGGACGGGGCCCACGCGTGTCGATGTCGTTTGCGTTCAAGACCGCCGGCGCGCCGATGCGGAGAATCCGGCACATGAACACACGATCCTCTTCCCCATGTCCATTCCACGCGGGCACTGCTGCGCCGGCGCCCGTGCTTCACCCGCCCGGCGTATGGCCGCCGGGGCCGCCCGCCGGCCTGACGGGTTGGGGGTTGCTGCGCACGATGTCGCGCGACCTGATCGGCGCGCTTGGCGACTGGCAGCGCACCTACGGCGATGTCGTGCACTTGCGCGTGTGGCCCGAGCATGCCGTGGTCGTGACCGATCCGGCGCTCGTGCGCGAGCTGCTGGTCACGCACCACGATGCGCTCGGGCGCTGGGAGCGCGCCATCCGCGTCTTCGCGGAGGTCCACGGCCAAAGCGTGCTGGTCGCCGAGGGCGATGCGTGGCGCGACAAGCGGCAGGCGCTGCAGCCCGGCTTCATGCCGAAGCCGGTTCAGGCGTTCGTTCCGGCGATCGCGGCGACCGCCGGTCACGCCCTCGCGCAATGGCCCGCGCATGATCCGGAGTGGCCGATCGAAAGCGCGCTGACGTCGCTGGCGATGGACGTGATCATGCGCACGATGTTCTCCGATACGATCGGCGACGATGCGCGTGCGGCCGAGGACGCGGTGCGCGTGGTGAGCGCCGCGGCGAACGCGGCGTTTTACCAGCCGGTGAACACGCCGAGCTGGGTGCCGTGGAAGCGCCGCACGGCACGCGCGATGGCGGTGCTGAAAGGGGTGATCGACCGGCAGCTGCATACGCGCCTCGACCGGCCCGAGCGTACCTGGCCCGACGATCTGCTGTCACGCCTGTTGCGGCTGCATCGAGCCGATGCGCGGAAATGGCCGCTGCGGGCCGTGCACGACGAATGCGTGACGGCGTTCCTGGCCGGCCACGAGACGACCGCCGGGGCGCTGACCTGGTGGGCATGGTGCATGGCCGCGAATCCGGCCGTGCAAGCCTCCGCGCGCGACGAGGTGTCCCGCGTGCTGGGCGGTCGTGCGCCGTCGGCCGAGACGCGCGCGTCATTGCGTTACCTGTCGCAGACGCTCGACGAAACGCTGCGCCTGTACCCGTCCGCGCCGATCCTGATCAGCCGTCGCGCAGCGCGGCCGATCGCGCTGGGCGCGTGGCAGTTTCCCGCGCGCACGCTGTTCATGCTGCCGCTGCAACTGATGCAGCGCGATCCTCGATGGTTCCCCGAGCCCGATACGTTCCGCCCCGAACGCTTCGCCGACGATGCGCCGACGCTGCCTCGCGGTGCCTGGATGCCGTTCGGCACGGGCCCGCGCGTGTGCCTCGGGCAGCATCTGGCGATGACGGAGATGACGGTCGTGGCCGCCATGGTCCTGCAGCGCTACGTGCTGTCGGTGCCGCCCGGCATGGCGCCGCCGTGCGCGGTGCTGAACGTGACGCTGCGACCGCAGCACGCGTTGCATCTGGCGATCGCGCCGACGGAGCTGGCGGCCGATACGGTCTCCGAATGACGGAGGCACGAGCGGCCGATTCGACGGGGCCTGCATCGCGCGAGCGCATGCCGTGCGCGCGATGCGGTGTCGTCGAATCGTCGGAACGTGAAGGCGTGCCGCCAACCGCTTTCGGCGCCACTGGCGCGGCATCGCGCAGCACCTATGCTTGAAGGGCCCAGGCCGGGTGACGCCCAAGGAGGATGGTCATGCGCATGCTTCTCAACATACGAATCCCTCACGAGCCGTTCAACACGCTGGTGCGGGACGGCAGCGTCGGCGACGTGATCTCGCGAATACTCGAAGCGGTCAAGCCGGAGGCCGTGTATTTCACGGAGCAGGGCGGCGGTCGCGGGGCGGTCGCGATCGTCAACGTGGATGACCCGTCGCAGATCCCCGCGCTCGCGGAGCCGTGGTTCCTGATGTTGAATGCCGACTGCGAGTTCCGCGTGGTGATGTTGCCGGACGATCTCCGGAACGCCGGGCTCGCGCAACTCGGCGCGAAGTGGCGGTAGCGGTGAGCCGCGCATGCGCATGCCGCTGCCCGAAAGCCGGGTGAGCGGCATCGCGCGGCGTTCGCGTGCCGGCTATCGCGCAGCCGGCGGCGGCTCGACGTTCGCCGCCTGCCTGTCCTTCGGTCGCAACAGCAACAGCAGGCCGCTCAGCGCCGCCGCGGCAACGCATACGAATAAGAACCGTTCGTTCCATTGAATCTCGCATGTCGGATGCTGTGCCGTCGGCATTCCCGGCCGTGGCGTCGAGTTCCGGCAGGAACGTGAAGACCGCCGGTTGCCATCCGTCCGGATCGGGAAGGTCATCCGGCCGCGTCTTCCCCCAGCGCCTGGATGAAGCGCGAGAACAGCTCGGGCTGCGATGAAATCCCGAGCTTCGCGTACAGGTGCCGCCGGTGCACCTTCACCGTTTCCGGCGAAATCGCGAGCCGCTCGGCGATCGCCTTCGACGAGTTGCCGCGCAGCACCATTCTCGCGATCGACATCTCGCGATCGGTCAGCACGCCTGCGCCGAAGCGGGCGAGTGCCTGCTCGACCCGCGCGCCGAGATCGGCGTCGGGCGTCGCGCGTGCGGCGTCGCCCACCAGCCGCCAGTGCTGCCGGATCGCCGCGAGCACCCACGGCATCGCGGCCGTCAGCTTGCCGAGCGGCTCGACGTCGAAACGCGTGCTCGCGCCCAGCGACAGCGACAGCAGCATGTCGGCGCTCGGCCGCACGAGGATCTGGATCTCGTCGTCGCCCACCGCGTCGCGGAAATAGCTGAGGAAATACTCGCTCTGCCGGAACAGGTCGGGTGCGACTTCCTCGAGCCGGTAACAGCCGTCGGCCAGCCCGTCGTGCGCGGCCTGCAGGAACGGGTCGAGCAGATACACGCCGTTCAGGTAGAGCGGCACGGGCGACGCGGCATCGGTGCCGCCCGTGTCGTATTCCTCGAGCACGAGCGGCACCCCGTCGGGGCCGATCGCGGTCGCGAGCGCGTTGTCGAACGGCGCCATTTCATTGAGCAGCAGCACCAGGAAGCGCCAGAAGCGCGGCTGGCCGAGGTGATCGATTGCGCGGCCGAGCGCCTGGTGCATCGCGATTTCGGAAAAGAGACGATCCATACCACCACCGGAAGGGCGTAACACGAAGGGGGAATAGCGGTCCTGAAATTGGCTTCCTAGACTGCCACGCAATCAGTCGGGCCCGAGTATGGGCGTTCAAAAAAGTGCAGCACAGGAGAACGAGATGGCGATGATGTCGGAATCGACGGGCACGCTGCAAGCGGCGCCTGCAACGGAGGACGCGCCGCGCGCGCTGTCGCAGACGCTCAGCGTGCGCGACGCGGTGATGATCACCGTATCGGGCGTGACGCCCGCGAGCTCGATCTTCGTGATCGCGCCGTTCGCGATCCAGCAGGCCGGCAGCGGCGCCGTGCTGTCGTTCCTGCTCGGCGGCGTGCTCGCGCTCGCGTTCGCGCTCTGCTACGCGGAACTCAGCGCCGCGCACCGCAGCGCGGGCGGCGAGTACGTGATGGCCAAGCGCGTGTTCGGCACGCTGCCCGGCTACCTGACCTTCATCACGGTGCTGTCCGTCAGCGTGTTCATCCCGGCCGTGCTCGCGAGCGGCGCCGCGCCTTACCTGAACAGTGCGCTCGGCACGCACTTCAGCAACCAGTCGGTCGCGTTGACGATCGTGCTGCTCAGCTACCTGCTCGGCATGCTGAACATCAAGACGAACGCGTGGATCACGGGCGCGTTCCTGGTGGTCGAGATCGGCGTGCTGATGCTGATCGCGGGCCTCGGCTTCGGTTCTCCGCATCGCGGCGCCGACGCGCTGGTCGCGCCGGTCGTCGCGAGCGGCAACGCGCTCGTGCCCGCGACGCTGGCCGCGATCGTTCCGGCGATCGGCACGGCGATCTTCTGCTACAACGGCTTCGGATCGGCCGCGTATCTCGCGGAAGACCTGCGCGGCGGCAACCGCAACGTCGCGAAGGCAGTGATCTACTCGCTGCTCGTGATCCTCGTCGTCGAACTGATTCCGCTCACCGCGATCGTGCTCGGCGCGCCTTCGCTGACCGAGCTGACGAAGAGTGCCGACCCGATCGGCTATGTCGTGCGTTCGCTGAGCAACCCGGCGGTGTCGCGCGTGGTCAGCGGCGGGATCTTCCTGTCGGTGTTCAACGCGATCATCGCGATCGTGATCACGATGGGCCGGCTGCTGTACAGCAGCGGCCGGCACGCGCTCTGGTCGCGCACCTGCAACCGTGCCTTCTCGACAATCCACCCGCGTCTCGAATCGCCGTGGCTCGCGACCCTCGCGCTCGCGGTGCCGTCGGCGGGGCTCGTGTTCGTGTCGAGCCTCGACGAGCTGACCGCGTTCACGGTCGACCTGCTGCTGCTGATCTACCTGGTCGTCGGGCTGGCCGCGCTCGCGAGCCGGTTCGTGCGCCGCGACGTCGAGCATCATTACCGGATGCCGTTGTGGCCCGTGACGCCGCTCGTCGCGGTGGCGGGCGCCGCGTACACGCTCTACACGACGCTGGCCACGGCCACGAAACCGACCGACCTCATCATCATCGCCGGCCTGCTGATTGCCGCGCTCGCGATGTACGCGGTCTGGGCACGCCACAGCGAAGCGTTCCGCGCGCTCTGAGCGACGGATCGAAGCCTTGCCGTACCGAAACACCGAACCATTGAAAGACGGGAGGAATTGCATCATGCGCACGAGGGATCTCGGCATCCGCATCGGACTCGGCACGCCGGGCCGCTTCAACGCGATCACGGACGTTCCGGGCGTGCGGGTCGGACATTGCACGCTGAACGAGGAGAACGGCGACGCATCGATCCGCACCGGCGTCACCGTCATCGAGCCGCGCGCGGGCGCCGCGCACGATTCGCCCTGTTTCGCGGGCGTGCACGTGCTGAACGGCAACGGCGATGCAACGGGGCTCGAATGGATCCGCGAAGCCGGCCTGCTCACCACGCCGATCGCCTATACGAACACGCACAGCGTCGGCGCGGTGCGCGATGCACTCGTCGCGAACGAGCGCGAAGCGGCGGCGGGCCGCGTGTACTGGTGCATGCCGGTCGTGATGGAAACCTACGACGGCCTGCTGAACGACATCTGGGGGCAGCACGTGAGCGCCGCGCACGTGCAGCGCGCGCTGGCCGCCGCGCAGACGGGGCCGGTTGCCGAAGGCGGCGTGGGCGGCGGCACGGGCATGATCTGCCACGAGCTCAAGGGCGGCATCGGCACCGCGTCGCGTGTGCTCGCGGCCGATGCGGGCGGCTGGACCGTCGGCGCGCTCGTCCAGGCGAACTACGGCGTGCGCGAGATGCTGCGCGTGGCGGGCTACCCGGTCGGCGAAGTGCTGCGGCACGTGCCTTCTCCGTTCCGCGCGCCGGACGCGCAAGGCGAGGCCGGGATGGGCTCGATCGTCGTGACGATCGCGACCGACGCGCCGTTGCTGCCCCACCAATGCACGCGGCTCGCGCAGCGTGCCAGTGTCGGGCTCGCGCGGGTCGGCGGCGGCACCGAGGATTCGAGCGGCGACATCTTCCTTGCGTTCGCAACGGGCAACGACGGCCTGCCGGCGGCGAACTATGGCCGCAAGGGTGCGCCGACCACCGGCGTGAAGATGGTCAACAACGACCATATTTCCGCGCTGTTCGTCGCGGCGGCGGAAGCGGTGGAGGAAGCGATCGTGAACGCGCTCGTCGCGGGCGGCGACGTCGAGTCGCGCGGTGCGCGGGTCGAAGGGCTGGGGCAGGCGCGCTTGCTGGATGCGTTGCGCGAGGTGGGCTGGCGGCCGGGGCGCGGCGCCTGAAACGGCATGCGCCGCTTCAATCGAAGCGGCGTGGGTTGGAGCGGCGATGCGGCGATCGGCCGGGCCGCGATCGGCCGGGCCGCCGCTCGCCCGCGCAGGTCATGCGGGCGGTGCGGGCCTGGCCGTGACGACGCGGCGTCATGCTCAGCTGCCGAAGTAGATGTTGCAGAAGCTGACGGGGCCGACGCAGGCGTTCGGGTCGTCCTGCTTCGATTGCGCACGATCGACGCGGCCGGCGGCCTTCACGGCTTCGACGCGGTTCGCCTGTTGCTGTGCGTCGTCTGCCGGTGCCGGCTGTGCGTGAGCGACAGCAGCGGTGAGCGACAGGGCAACGAGGGCGAGGTGCAGCGGCTTCATTTCGGTTTCTCCTGGGTGAGTGCCAGTCTCGCTGGCAGTGAGGAAACTATAGGCTCGCACTGCTTAAAGATTAATCACCGCGCCTGTAGAGCATATTTCCATCCGGAACAAGGATCCCGTTGCGCACGCACCGATCGTCAAGGGCGTCGATGGCATCGATGGCATCAATGGCATCAATGGCGATGCCGGTTGAACGGCGCGTCCTTGTCCAGCAGCGCGCTGCGCATGAAGTGCAGGCAGCCGACGATGCGCTGCATGCGGTGCCGCTCGTCGGGCACCGCATACCACGCCTGCAGCGCGTGCTGCGCGGCGCGGATCGCGAGATTCACCGATTTCAGCGTGCGTGCGTGATGGCCGGGTGTCGGATCGTCGAAGAAGCGCGGCAGTTCGTGCAGCACCGCGTCGATCGAGCCGGTCCAGCGCAGCGTCTGCGGCGGTTTCGACGCGCGGAACGCGTTCATTTCGTCGCGCAGGTCGATCACCGCGTGGCCGACTTCGAGCGTCGACAGCATCCAGCGCAGCGCGTCGCGATGCTGCCGCGTGCGCCGCACGAGCAGCGTGCGCAGTTGCGCCATCAGGTCGTGGGTACTCGACTGGAAGCGCTGCGCGAGGCCGTCCGGCGCGCCTTCGCACGCCAGCGTGACCTGGCGGCGCAGGTCGTGCGCGATGCGGCCCGTGAGCCACGGCATGTGAGTCGGGAACACGACCGCGAACACGAGCGAGCACACGAGCATCGCGATGACGACGGCCAGGCCGTTGTTGATCAGCACCTCGGGCGTATACGCGATCACGTTGTCCGGCCCCGCGAGCAGGCAGAAGAACACCGCGAAGCCGATCCCGTAACCGGACAATCCCGGCCGCATCGCGAGAAACGCGCCGACGCCGAGCACCGGCGCGAGCGCCGCGCACAGCAGCGGAAAGCCTTCGATGTTCGGATACACGTAGCACAGGAACAGGTAGCCGATGGCGGTCGCGAATGTCGCGCCGACGCTCATCTGCGCCACGAATTTCGGCGCGCGCGGCGACGTCGAGCTGAGCGCGCACGCGATCGCGGTGGCGGTCACGGCAAGCGGGCCGCTTGGCCATTCGGAGGCGATCCAGAACACGCTCATCGCACCGACGGCGACGACCGTGCGCAGGAACGCGAAGCCGACGAAGAACGTATTGGTCTTCACCGCGTAATGCGTGACCGAGCGCTCGAACGCATGGTCGTCCTGGTCGAGCGACGCATAGGTGTCGGCGTAGCCGAGGTATTCGCCGATGAAGCGGTACAGCAGCTCGATCGCGGTATCGAAGTCGAGCAAGCCGCCGGGCGCATGTTCCTCGATGTTTCGCCGCGAGGCGCGCGCGGCTTTCGGCAACGCGCTGTGGAAGCGGCGCAGATCGACCAGTGCACCGGCTGCCGGCGCGATGCCGCGCTGCCGCTCGTCGCGCAACGCGGCGAAACGCTGCGCGAGCGCATCGACGTGCGGCGCGAGCGCATCGAGCACCGCGTCCGAGCCGTTCGCGCGCAGCCGCTTGACGAGCTGGTGCAGCGCATGCAGCCGCGTGCACGCGTTCATGAACTCGCTGTTCAGCCGCGCGAGCCGGCGGCTGCGCGCGCGAATGTGCGGATCTTCGAACGACGCGAACGCGCGGTTGGCCTCGAAGCCGACGATGTCGTCGACGAAATCCGCGAAGCGCCGCTCGAAATCGGCGCGGGCGACGTCGCCCGCGAGTGCGCCGGCCGTGAACGCCGCGAACGTCGCATGGCGGGTGCCCAGCGAGCGCATCAGCGCCTTCGCGGAGCTGAGCGGCAGGATCAGCGCGCTGACCGCGCCCGAGCAGGCGATGCCGAGCGCGACTTCCGCGGCACGCGTGAGCGCGGACTGGAACAGCGTCTGCGGTGTCATCACGGCCGGCAGGCCGATCAGCGCGGCCGTATAGCCGGCGAGTACGAAGCCGTACCAGCGGAAGTGGCGGTTGCGCACCGCGAGTGCGATGCAGCTGCCGATCCACAGCGTGATGCCGGCCATGTACAGCTCGGGCTGCTGCGCGAACAGCCCGCCGAGCGCGAGCGCGGCGACGAGACCGGCCGCCGTGCCGAGCACGCGGTAGAAACTCTTCGCGAACACCATTCCCGACAGCGGCTGCATCAGCACGAACACGGTCGTCATCGCGGTGCGCGGCTGCGACATCTCCAGGCGCATCGCGATGCCCATCGCGAGCAGCGCCGCGAACACGGTTTTCGCGAGGTGCAGCCAGATCAGCCCGTCGCTCGCGGCCCAGTCGCGTGCCGCGTCGCCGAGTGGATCGAGCCATGTCCTCCATCGTGCCGGTTCGATGGAAGGTCGCTCGATCGCAGGTTGTGGCTTCATGAAAAGAGGGGGCCGGTACGGGGCCGGGCACGGTGCCACGGCACGTCCGAACGGGTCCGTTCGACTGGTGAGGCGCCGATTGTAGGAGCGCGGCGCCCGTGCATTAACGCAGCTGCGGGGAAACGATAGTTGCAGCCGGAGTAACAATCTGTCGCATCCAGTAGAGGAAAATAGCGGCTCCGCTACAGGTTGCTCACAGGAATGGATACCCTACAAAACATGCGGGTGTTTTCGCGTGTCGTCGAGACGGGCAGTTTCACCGCCGCCGCGCAATCGCTGAATTCGACGACGGGCGCGATGTCGCGCGCGGTGTCGGAGCTCGAGGCGCGCCTGCGTACTCGTCTGATGAATCGTTCGACGCGCCGTCTCGCGCTCACGTCGGCCGGCGAAAGCTATCTGCGGCGCTGCCGCCAGATCCTCGCCGACGTCGACCGCGCGGAGGAAGAGGCGAGCTGCGCGCACGAACGGCCGGCCGGCGTGCTGCGCATGCACAGCTTCGCGAGCGTCGGCCATCACTATGTATTGCCCGCACTGACGCGCTATCACGCGCAGTTTCCGGACGTGTCGATCGAGCTGTCGCTGTCGCAGCGCATGCCTGACCTGTTCGACGGGACGAGCGACATGGCCGTCGTGACCGCGTCGTCGCTTCCCGATTCGGAACTCGTGTCGCACCTGCTCGGCTCGACCTTCAGCATCCTGTGCGCGTCGCCCGACTACGTGAAGCGCCACGGCGCGCCGGCCCGTCCGCAGGATCTCGCCGCGCACGCGTGCCTGACGCTGTGCACGCCGGCGTTCCCGACGCACGAATGGGTGCTCGAAGGGCCCGAAGGCGTCGAGCAGATCCACGTCGCGGGGCCGGTGCAGACCAATACGGCCGAATCGCTCGCGCTCGCGATCCGCGACGGCATCGGGATCGGCATGCTGCCGCTTTACTCGGCGATCGACGCGCTGCGCGACGGCACGCTCGTGCGCGTGCTGCCCGCGCACATCCTGCAGAAGATGAACGTGTACGCGCTGTATCCGTCGCGCCGCTTCGTCGATGCGAAGGTGCGGACGTGGGTCGAGATGCTGCGTGCCCAGGTGCCGGGGATGATCGCGCGCGACGTCGAGATGCTGAACGCGATCGACCGCGAACCGCAGGCCGCCTGAGCGGCCGACGCGTATCGGCGTATCGCCGGCTTCTTCTCTTCAGCCGGCTTCTTCTCTTCAAGCGAATTTCGCCAACCACGCCAACGCGACTCGCCGCGCCCACGGTACATCGTCTCCGTGGGCGCGGCGCATCGTCATGACGTTACAGCGCGGGCTTTGCCGCCGTGCCCGATTCCGTTGCCGGCTCGCCGGCCGGGCCGTATGCGGCGTGCGCGGCCTTCTGTTGCGCGAGGCGCTTTTCGTGGAGCCGCTCCTGTGCCGCCAGGATGTCGTCCGGATAGTTGATGGATTCGCCGCGCGCCGGGTTGTAGCCGACCGATTCGAGGTCGCTCAGCTCCTGCAGCACTTGCGCGCGCGTGACGGGCGACTTTGCCGACTGGGCGAACGACAGGGCCGGTGCAGCGAGCAGGACGGCAGCGGCGGCGGTAACGACGAGCGATTTCACGAGGTTCTCCTGGGTACGGGGTGGGTGGCCGGGGCGACGCGCGATGCGCGCCCCCGACCTTCGCTGGCAGTCTACGCAGCGCCCGCGCGCGTAAAAACCCCGATTCCAGGCAGGCTGCCTTCCAGATGGAACAACATTGATGCGCCGCCCGCCGCGAACGAACCCGCATGCGAACGCAGGTGCGTGACCGTCGGGCGGCGATGCATCGCGTCGATCAGAAGCGCGTGCGCATGCCGATCGTGCCGACGATCTGGTTCGCGGTGCTCGATGCGCCGCCCGAGCCGTCGATGAACGCCCGGTAGCCGCGGCCCGATGCGTGCTGATACATCGCTTCCGCGTAGACGTCCGTGCGCCGCGACAGCTTGTAGACGGCCTGCAGGTCGACCTGGTGCCACTTCGGATCGGTGCCGTGCCTGCTGTCGGGGTTCGACACGCTGGCGTCCGTATACACGTAGGCCGCGCCGAGGCTGACGGCCGGCGTCACCGCATAGCGCACGTTCACGTCGTAGTTGTTGAACGCGACCTGGCCGGTCGAGCCGAACGAGCCCGTGTTGTCGTACTGCGAGCGCGTATAGACGAAGCCGACGGTGGCCGGGCCGAACCCGTAGCTGATGCCGCCGCCGTACGAACGCATGCGGTCCGAGCCGATCGACCAGCCGCCCTGGTTCAGGCTCTTCGCTTCGGCCGCGTCGGTCGCGCCCGGGCTCGCGCTCGTCGAGCCCTTCGTGCCGTTCATCTGCAGGTACGCGCCGGCCAGCTTCAGCGGGCCGTTCGTGTAGCTCGCCGCGACGCTGTATGCGCGGTTCGCGCCGAAGCTGGTCGCGTTCGAGAATGCGTACATCGCGCCGACCTTGAAGCCCGCATACGTCTCGCTCGTGTACTTGACCGCGTTGTTGATGCGCAGCGAGTGGTTCAGGTTGTCGTTGTCGAACGGGTGCGCGAAGCTCGTGTCGCCGAGGTCGCCGGCCGTGGCGGACAGCGGCGCGACGAAATCGACCATCGTGTCGTACTGGCGGCCGAGCGTCAGCGTGCCATAGCCGCTCTGGCTCAGGCCGACGTACGCGTGGCGGCCGAACAGCTTGCCGTCCTGCCCGAGCCCGCCGTTGTTCACGTTGAAGCCGTTCTCGAGCACGAACAGCGCCTTCAGGCCGCCGCCGAGATCCTCGGTGCCGCGAAACCCGACGCGGCTGCCGTTGACGGTGCCGCTGTTCAGGCGCCACAGCGACGCGCCGTTGGCGTTGTTGGTGTAGACGATGCCGGCATCGATCAGGCCGTACAGCGTGACCGAGCTCTGTGCGTGAGCGAGCGGGGCGAACAGCGTGGCGGTGCATGCGCCGGCGACGAGGGTTTTTTTCAAGTGAGGCTCCTGCGTGTGGAAGGGGAACGAAAGTTCGGCGCAAGTATAGGAACGCAACCCGCGCGCAAGGCCGCCGGGGGCCGCGAGCGCACCTTTCCGGATCAGGCAAGAGTCGTTCACAAAACTGACACGACGCGCGGTGCGCGCGTGACGGTGGTGGTTTTTGCACGGTCGCACGCGGGCGGTATGTCTCCGTCGCGGGCGTGCTGTAGCGTCGGTGCAACATGGGCGGGGCGCGGCACGGCGGTGGATCGGTGCGACTGGCGCGCGGAGAATGGCTCGCCTGCGTCTGCGTCTGCGTCTGCGCCCGCGACCGGCATCACTCGCGTTCAAAGGCGGGCGCGTGCACGCATTCCAGGCTCGTCAACCGGATCGCGCGACCTGCCGACTCGAAGCACTCGGCCGTTCTCACGAATACGCCGCAACGGGAAGGCGATCCTGCGGCGTGAACCGGAACGCATCACGTATCCGGTATCCGGATTGAAGCGGACGGTGAACTTCGGGCTGCCTTGACCCGCCGCTCTTCGGGTATTCATAGAATGCATGAGTCGATTCGAAAAATACGTTTGTCTCATGATTGTCGCCGGCCTACGATGCGGTCCTGACGACGGCGCGAGTGGCGCGCCGTCTTTTTCGATCCCATTCGCGAACCCCATGCGCCCCGATCTCCCGTCCGCTCCCGCATCCCCTTCGCCGGCCGCCAGCCCGTTCGCGCGCATGGCCGTCGTCACGATCCTGACCGGCGTCGGCGCGGGCCTCGGCGGCATGCTGCTCGCGCTGCTGCTGCATGCGATCCAGCACGTCGCGTTCGGCTACAGCGTCGCGCACGTGATCGGCACCGAGAGTTTCCTCACCGGCGTGACCGGCGCCGATCCGCTGCGCCGGCTCGCGGTGCTGATCGTCTGCGGGATCGTCGCCGGCGGCGGCTGGTGGGCGCTGTACCGGTTTGGGCGGCCGCTCGTCAGCATCCGCCGCGCGGTGCGCGCGGCCGATCCGCGGATGCCGGTCGTCAGCACGACGATTCACGCGCTGCTGCAGATCGTCACCGTCGCGCTCGGCTCGCCGCTCGGCCGCGAAGTCGCCCCGCGCGAGATCGGATCGCTGCTGGCGGGGCAGCTTGCGCATCGTGCGGGGCTCACCCCCGACGATTGCCGGCTGATGGTCGCGTGCGGTGCGGGCGCGGGCCTCGCGGCCGTCTATAACGTGCCGCTCGGCGGCGCGATCTTCGTGCTCGAAGTGCTGCTCGGCACGTTCGAACTGCGTGCGCTGGTCGTGGCGGTCGCGACGTCGGCGATCGCGGCGGCCGTCGCGTGGATCGGCCTCGGCAACGAACACCAGTACACGGTGCCGCCGTTCGTGCTGAGCACGCCGCTGGTGGCATGGTCGATCGTCTGCGGGCCGCTGTTCGGCTTCGCCGCATACGGCTTCGTGCGGCTCACGACGCGCGCCCGGGCGAACGCGCCGAAAGACGGGCGGCTGCCCGTGCTCGCGCTGATCAACTTCGCGGTGATCGGCATGCTCGCGATGCGGTTTCCGCAACTGCTCGGCAACGGCAAGGGCCCGGCGTCGCTGGGTTTCGACGGCACGCTGACGATCGGCCTCGCCGCCGCGCTGCTCGTGCTGAAGGTGCTGATCGAGGCCGGCAGCCTGCGGGCCGGCGCGGAAGGTGGCCTGCTGACACCGGGCCTCGCGAACGGTGTGCTGCTCGGCGTCGTGCTCGGCGGGCTGTGGAGCCTCGTGTGGCCGGGTGCGTCGATCGGCGCTTGCGCGCTCGTCGGCGCGACCGCGTTTCTCGCCGCGTCGATGCAGATGCCGATCACGGCGGTCGTGCTGCTGCTCGAGTTCACGCGCGCGGATCACGACAGTCTCGTGCCGATGCTGCTTGCCGTGGCCGGGTCGCTTGTCGCGTATCGGGTGGCGCAGCGGTGGAGTGAGGGGCGGGCGAAGGCGATGGAGGTGGTCAAGGAGCGTGCGGTGGCGACGCGTTAATGCGCACATGCAGCCAGGAAGCGAACGACGTTTGCTCTTTTGTCGCCAACGGGTCACTGAAAATTGACGAGTTGTATCCGTGCCGGTCGCTCACACTCGGCATGATGGTAGAGGCGATGGAGCGCGGGCGTTGGGCGGCGTGACGAACGCGGTGCACTGATCGCGGCTGCGAAGCGGCTCAAGCTCGTCCCGCCATTTGTTCCTGTTTCCCTGTCGGTACCGCCGCGCGATCGCGGCCCCCCGCATTCCAAAGCGCGCCCGCCGGTTCTATGCAAGAATCCGCGCGTTTCCGCGCATCCACCCACAACGACACGCGCGGACGTCCCTATCAGGAAACGAGGAGCTCAAGTTGATCCAGCGCATTTCCCGCTTTTTCACGCAGGTGGTTCACCGCGTGTTGCCCGACCCGTTGATTTTCGCGATCCTGCTGACGATCGTCACGTTCGCGCTCGCGTTCGGCCTCACACCGAATACGCCCGCCCAACTCACGACGATGTGGGGTTCGGGTTTCTGGAACCTGCTCGCGTTCTCGATGCAGATGGTGATGATTCTCGTCACCGGTCACGCACTCGCGAGTTCGCCGCCCGTGAAGCGCATGCTCGTCGCGCTCGCGAGCACCGCGCGCACGCCGGGGCAGGGCGTGATGCTCGTCGCGTTCGTCGGCGCGCTCGCGTGCGCGATCAACTGGGGCTTCGGCCTCGTGCTCGGCGCGATGCTCGCGCGCGAAGTGGCGCGTCGCGTGGCCGGCAGCGATTACCGGCTGCTCGTCGCGTCCGCCTACATGGGCTTCCTGAGCTGGCACGGCGGATTGTCGGGTTCGGTCCCGCTCGTCGCGGCCACGAAGGGCAATCCGATGGAGAAGACCATCGGGCTGATTCCCGTGTCGCAGACGATCTTCACCGGCTACAACGCGTTCATCACGATCGGCCTGATCGTGATGCTGCCGTTCCTCGCGCGCCTGATGATGCCGAAGCCGGGCGACGTGGTCAGCGTCGATCCGGCGTTGCTGGCCGAACCGCCGAGCGTCGAGCGCCAGCTCGGGCCCGACGCGACGTTCGCGGAGCGGATGGAGGAGAGCCGTGCGTTGTCGGTGTTCGTCGCGGCGCTGTGTGCGGCGTTCCTCGTGCTGAAGTTCGTGCAGAAGGGCTTCGCACTCGACATCGACACCGTGAACCTCGCGTTCCTCGCGGCCGGCATCCTGCTGCACCGTACGCCGATGGCCTATGCGCGGGCGGTGGCCGGTGCGGCGCGCGGCGCGTCGGGGATCATGATCCAGTTCCCGTTCTACGCGGGCATCCAGGCGTTGATGGATCATTCGGGGCTCGCGGGCGTGATCACGAAGTGGTTCGTCGATATCGCGAACGTGCATACGTTCCCGCTGCTTGCGTTCCTGAGTTCGGCCGTGATCAATTTCGCGGTGCCGTCGGGCGGCGGCCACTGGGTCGTGCAGGGCCCGTTCGTGATGCCGGCGGCTCAGGCGCTCGGTGCCGATCTCGGCAAGGCGGCGATGGCGATCGCGTACGGCGAGGCCTGGACCAACATGGCGCAGCCGTTCTGGGCGCTGCCCGCGCTGGCGATTGCCGGGCTCGGGGTGCGCGACATCATGGGGTACTGCGTGACGACGCTGCTGTTCTCGGGCGTCGTATTCGTCGCGGGGATGTATCTGTTCTGACGGCGTGAGGCGGGCGGGGCGGAGCCCGTCTCACGCCGGTCTGGTTCCAGCCTGCCTTTCAGCCGCGCGACCGCACGTCGGCGCGCTCGTGCCCGTGACGCAACGCGAGGCTCGCGAATGCCGCGACCACGAGCGCGGCCGCCAGCAGCGTCAGCCCGTTCTTTGCATTGCCGGTCGCCTGTTCGATCGCGCCGACGACGGTGGGCCCGACGAAGCCGCCGAGCAACCCGCACGTATTCACGAGCCCGAGCCCGCCGGCCAGCGCACTGCCGGCGAGCCGCGACGCCGGAAACGTGAACACGATCGACTGCACGACGAAGAACATCGACGCGGACACGCACACGCAAAGCAGGCCCGCCAACGGTGACGCATGCGCGGCGCCGACCATCCCGGCCGCCATGATTGCGAGCCCTGCGCACAGCATCCGCCGCGAATGACGCGACTCGCGTGCGAAGCGCGGCAGCGTCCCGGCCCCGAGCGCGGCGGCGAGCCAGGGCAGCGACGTCAGCAACCCGACCGCGACCGGCGACAGACGTCCCGACGCGCCGATGATCCCCGGCAGGAAGAAGATCACCGTGTAGATGGTCAACTGGTGGCAGAAGTACACGAAGATCGCGAGCCAGATCTGCGGGTCGCGCAATGCGGCGCCGAACGCGTGGCCGCCGTGCGCGGCGACGCCCGCATCCTGTTCGGCGGCCAGCTTGCGCTCGAGCGCGCGGCCGGTTTCCGGGGCGAGCCACGGCGCGGCGCTCGGACGGTCCGGCAAGCGTGTCCACACGACGAACGCGAGCAGGATCGCCGGAATGCCTTCGACGACGAACAACCATTGCCAGCCGTGGAAACCGAGCGTGCCGTCGAGTTCGATCAGCGCACCGGCCAGCGGCCCGCCGACGATATTCGCAATGCACACGCCGAGCAGGAAATAGCCGGTGGCGCGCGCACGCTCCTCCCGGCCGAACCAGTACGTCAGATACAGCATCACGCCGGGAAACAGGCCGGCTTCGGCCACGCCGAGCAGCAGGCGCATCACGTAGAACGATGTCTCGCCGCGGACGAACGCCATCGCGATCGACAGCGCGCCCCACGTGATCATGATCCGCGTGATCCAGAAGCGCGCGCCGACGCGATGCATGATCAGGTTGCTCGGGATCTCGAAGAGCGCGTAGGTGAGAAAGAACAGCCCCGCGCCGAGCCCGTACGCGGCCGATGAGATGCCGAGATCGACGCCCATCGAATGTTTGGCGAACGCGATGTTGGTGCGGTCGAGAAAGCTGATCACATACGCGGCGATCAGCAGCGGCATGAGTTTGCGGAACAGCAGCCGGTTCAGCGACGCATTCGCGTCGGTCGCGGTGGACGACAGGGCCTGAGCGTGATGAGTGGACATGCGGACGACTCCGGTAAGGGCGAACCGGCGCGCACGGCAAGCACGGCGCGCCGCGTTCGGCAAATGCCGCTGCGCGGCAGGCAGCGGATGGGCAGTCGACGGAGCCGCGCCGGCGGCGCTCGAACGGAGCGGGGCGATGAAGGGCGTCCTGGCGCCGGCCGGTTCGGGCCGGCGCCTTGTCACTGCGCTTGCGGATGCGGGTGTCGGGGGGCGACCCGGCGATCAGAAATTCACGGCGTCGCCGCCCTTGAGCGCGAGCATCGCGCGCGCCTCGGCCGGCGTTGCGATCTCGAGCGACAGGCCCTCGAGCACCTGACGCATTTTCAGGACTTGCGCGGCGCTCGATTCCGCGAGCTTGCCGGGCGCGATCCACAGGGAATCCTCGAGCCCGACGCGCACGTTCGCGCCTTGCGCGGCGCCGATCGTCGCGAGCGGAATCTGGTTGCGGCCCGCGCCGAGGATCGACCACACGTAATCGCTGCCGAACAGGCGGTCGGCCGTCCGGCGCATGTGCATCAGGTCTTCCGGGTGCGCGCCGATCCCGCCGAGCAGGCCGAACACGCTTTGCACGAAGAACGGCGGTTTCGCGAGCCCGCGATCGACGAAGTGCGCGAGGTTGTACAGATGCGAGATGTCGTAGCACTCGAATTCGAACCGCGTGCCGTTCGCGCCGCAGCGCGTGAGGATCGTCTCGATGTCCGCGAACGTATTCTTGAACACGAGATCGCGGCTTTTCTCGAGATGTTCGCGCTCCCACGGATGCTTCAGCTCGCGGAAGCGCTCGAGCATCGGG
Organism: Burkholderia sp. ZZQ-2; assembly: GCF_050768715.1. Lineage (NCBI taxonomy): Bacteria > Pseudomonadati > Pseudomonadota > Betaproteobacteria > Burkholderiales > Burkholderiaceae > Burkholderia > Burkholderia sp. ZZQ-2. Next base: position 42,249 of record NZ_LDVA01000058.1, read on the forward strand.
TACAGCCCGAAGTTCATCGAGCCCATGTTCAACGACGCGACCTCGGGCTGGAAATGCAGCGCGGGCTGCAGCCGTTCGTCGACCGTCATGTGCGGGCTGCCGCCCGACGTGAGGTTGATCACCGCGTCGGTCTGCGCCTTGATGCGCGGCAGGAATTCGGCGAACACGGCTGGATCCTGTGTCGGTTTGCCGTCGGACGGGTTGCGTGCGTGCAGGTGCAGGATCGCCGCGCCGGCCCGTGCGGCCGCGACCGCGGCCGTTTCGATTTCGTGCGGCGTGACAGGCAGGTACGGCGACATCGACGGCGTATGGATCGCGCCGGTCGGCGCACAGGTGATGATGACTTTGCGAGCGTTTGCCACGGATGGATTCCTTTCGATGAACGATGCAGGACGCGTCAGAGCACTTCGACGTTGCCGCAGACGGAGATCGCCTGGCCGGTGATGCCATGCCCGCCCGGCGAGCACAGGAACAGCGCGGTCGCGGCGATCTCGGCCGGATCGGTCATGCGCCGCAGCGAGATCTTCTCGAGATAGCGCTTCTCCATGTCGTCGTAGCCGATGCCGAGCTGCTGCGCGCGCGCCTCGATCACGCGGCGCATCCGCGGGCCGCGCACGATGCCGGGCTGGATCGCGTTCACGCGGATGCCGAGCGGCCCGAGTTCGATCGCGAGGCTCTTCACGAGGCCGACCACCGCCCATTTGGTGGCCGCATACGGCGTGCGGAACGCATAGCCGAGCCGGCCGGCGACCGACGACAGTGCAATGATCGCGCCGCCGTGTTTCGACTCGCGCAGCAGCGGCACCGCGCGGCGCGCGAACTGGAATTGCGCGTTCAGGTTGATCGCGACGGTTTGTTCCCACTGCACGGGGTCGATTTCGTCGATGCCGCCGGTCGGGCCGGCGATACCCGCGTTGTTGACCAGCACGTCGAGGCCGCCGAGCCCGGTCGACACGTCGGCGAACACGCGCTCGACGGCGGCCGGGTCGGATACATCGGCCAGCGTCGCGCTGATCGCGCTGATCGCGCCGGCCGCGGCGCGCGGCGGCCGGTCGGCGAGCGCCGCGATCGCGGCTTGCGAGGCGTCGCACACGTGCACGCGCGCGCCGCATTCGGCGAACGCGTCGGCGATTTCGAGACCGATGCCCGACGCGCCGCCCGTCACGAGGACGCGCAGGCCGTCATAGGGTTTCAGCAGGTCGGAAGCTGTCATGCCGGGTTGTCTCCATCGTTGGTGTAGTCGGATTGCGGCCGCTCGCGATTCGGCGGGTCGAGGCGGGCGGCGGCTACGGTTTCGCGTTCACGGTCCGCGGTGTCTGTTCGGCCCGCAGCGTCTCGGCGAGATCGTGCGCGGCGCCGCCGATGTCGAGCGCGATGCCGGCCCGCACGCCCGCGCCGTCGCGTCGCTCGAGTGCATCGACGATGGCACGGTGCGCATCCATCGAGCGCCGCATGTGCGGAATGTCGAGCGCGACCATGTTGAGGAACGGGCCGACGCGCATCCACAGGTTCTCGACGATCGCGAGCGTGTTTTCGCTGGCGCCGTGCGCGTAGATCGCGCTGTGGAACGCGAAATTGCTTTGCAGGTAGGCGCGCGAGCGGCCGGCCTCGACGTGTGCCTGCATCGTTTCGCAGGTCTTGCGCACGACCGCGATCTGCGCGTCGGTCATCCGCTCGCACGCGCGCTCGGCGATGCAGCCTTCGAGGGCGATCCGCACGTCGCGCAGTTCGTCGAGCATGTCGAGCGTCATCGGCGGAACGACGAGCGCCCGGTTCGGGCCGTCGACCAGCGCGCGCTCGGCGCGCAACCGCGTGAGCGCGGCACGCACCGGCATCGTCGACGAGCCGACTGCCTCGGCGACGCTGCGCAGGCTCAGCGCCTGGCCGGGCGCGAAACGGCCGCTCATCAGCGCTTCGCGCAGTTGCTGGTAGACCTTGTCGGCCATCGTTTCCTGTTCGATGGCTTTCAGTGCGGGCGGGACGATACGAGGCGGCAAGGCGGGGGTCTCCTGGGATTGATCCGCGATCTGTGATCACACTTGCGATGTGCGAAGTTTTGACGATCGGAGGAACCGAGTCAAGGCGAACGGGATCGGGGAAAACGAGGGGGTGAAGCAGAAGAAGGATCGGCGTCCGGCAAACTGGAATTATTACAAAAAACTTTCAAATCGCGCATCATAACGCCCTGATTCGATGGATTCGAAGGTTCTCGGAGCACATGAGCCGTAGCGAGTCTTCGATGCGTTTGCCCTCGAGTCGAATTCATTTCAACAACAAGGAGCCAAAGTGAAACGACCATCATTTGCCGTTGCATGGGCGGCATCTCAGCGAATCTACGACCCGGCAAATTCCGGTGAGCGCGTTGCGAAAGTGATAGGTGGATATGTCGAGAGGAACGTCAACAATCCGAATCCGACAGAGCGATGGAGCAATACTTGCGCGGTGAGGATGAGTTATATCCTGGGTGAAGCCGGTATGGTGATACCGAGAATCCCCGAGCAAACGGTATCGGGCAGAGACAATCGGCAATACTTTTTTCGTGTCCGGGACTTGATTCGTTTTCTCGAGCAACGCTGGGGGAAGGCTGAGGGCGTCAAATACCCGCCGTCGAACGGAGGGCCGCTTGCGGGTCGGCAGGGCGTCATCCTGTTCGAGGTGTCGGGGTGGAGCGATGCACAGGGCCACGCCACCCTGTTCAATGGGCGGACGTGTTACGACCATTGTTACTTCAACGAACCGGGCGCGCGGTATCGTACCGATCGCGCAAATTTTTGGAGCCTGTCATGAGGGGAGTCCGGATCGCTGCCGCGTTAGTGTGCATCGCGTTTCAACCGGCGATGGTCGTGGCGAAGGACGCCGCACAAGCGGCGCCTGAGGCAGGCTCACGAACTTATCTCCAGAACTTCAAGGACATGGTGCTCGCGGAATGTCTGGCTACCGCATACAAGCAGGCGCCCGGCGCGAGCAAGGACATCGGCAGCAGCACCAGCGCGTTGCGTGACTGGACCTACTACGACATGGAACGTGCGCCGGACGTGATCCACGCGCTGGTCGCGAAGTATCTGGCTCGAGACTATCGGAATCCGGTTGTCGAATCGGAAGTCGGGGACGTGAAGTTCGACTTCCTGAAATGCATCGATCTGTATCACGGCAAGGAACTGGACGTTGCAGCGAAGCAACTCGTATCGCGCCCGAACCGTACCTACCGGACCGAGCATTCGCCCAAGCCGCGGTAGCGATCGAACGCCGTTGCGCAATGCAACGGCACGCGGTGTGCCATTTCGCCGACGCTATTCAAGCGTCCGGATCGAATTGCTGATCCCGCGCGCGCAGTCGATCACCGCCGGCGCGAGCTTGCGGCGCGCGTCGTCGAACGTCCAGCGGCTCGTCGGCGCGACCACGTGCACGGCCGCGACCGGCTGCCCCTGGCTGCCGAGTACGGGCGCGGCAATCGACATGTCGCCGATGAACAGTTCTTCCTGGTTGGTCGCATAGCCTTCGCGCCGCGCGTTGTCGAGCAATGCGACGAGCTCGTCGAGCGCCGTGACGGTGCGCGGCGTATGCGGCGTGCGCACCATGTCGTCGAGCCGCGCGCGTGCTTCTTCCGGCGCCAACGCGCTCAGGAATGCGCGCCCGGAACCGGTGCAGTACATCGGGATGCGGCTGCCGATCGGCATGTGAATCGGCACGAACTTGGTCGACACGAAACGCGCGACGTACACCATTTCGTCCTCGTCCGGCTCGGTGAGGTTGGTGGTTTCGCCGGTCAGGTTCGTGAGCTCGGACAGGAACGGATTCGCGACGTCGATCAACGTGTCGGCGGCGAGATAGTTGAAGCCGATCCGCATCACGTGCGGCGTGAGCTGGTAACGCCGCGTGACCGGATGCTTGCGGATGTAGCCGAGCTTCTCGAGCGTATAGACCATCCGCTGCGCGGAGCTTTTCGTCATCCCCGCCGCGTCGGCCACTTCCGCCAGCGTCATCGTGCGCCGTTTCGCGCTGAACGCGCGCAGCACGTTCAGCCCTTTTTCCAGCGACTGGTTGAACAGCAGATCGTTTGCTTGGTCGGGCGACGTTTCCATGGCGAGGAGCGGAATCGATTCGATATCGCATCATAGCGTATCGAATATCGATACGCAAAAATCTATTTGCGATGTTTTTGATTCGTTTTAAGATCGGGCCATCGTCGCAGTGTCGATCAGCGACCGGCCGGCGCCCGGATTATTCGAGAAGGAGTCACCATGGTTCCGTTCATCAAGCGGTTCGGCGCACTGGCCGCCGGTTTCGCCACCTGTATCGCCCTCTCCACGGCATCGGCGGGTGCCGTTGCGGCCGAGCCGACGCTGAAGGTCGGCGCGACGGCCACCGGCGTGCCGTTCACGTTTCTCGACGTCAAGAGCAATTCGATCCAGGGGATGATGGTCGATGCGATCACGGCAGCCGGGAAGTCGGCCGGGTTTCGCGTCGACGTGCAGCAGACCGTGTTCTCGGCGCTGATCCCGTCGCTCACCACGCAGAAGATCGACATCATCTCGGCCGCGATGCTGAAGACGCCGGCGCGCCAGCAGGTCGTCGATTTCTCCGACACCGTCTACTCATTCGGCGAAGGCCTGATCGTGAAGGCCGACGACCCGGGCCGCTATACGTCGATGGACGATTTCAAGGACCAGGTGGTCGGCGCGCAGGTCGGCACGGCGTTCGTCGATGCGCTCAACAAGAAGGGCATCTTCAAGGAAGTCCGGACCTACGATTCGATCGCCGACATCATGCGCGACGTCGCGCTCGGGCGCATCAAGGCCGGCTTCGCCGACCAGCCGATCGTCGCGTACCAGATCGAGCACGGCGTCAATCGCCAGGTGCGGCTCGTGCCGGAATACCAGAGCGTCGTGAAGGGGCAGGTGTGCTTCATCGTGCGCAAGGGTGACACTGCGACACTCGAACAGCTCAACGGCGCGATCCGCAAGATGAAGAGCGACGGCACGCTGCAGCAGATCCTGCAGAAGTGGCACATGAGCTGAGCGTCGGCATTCGATTCCCGACCGGCATCGCCCGCGCGTCGCGGGTATTCCCGGCGGCGGGCCGTCCGGCCGTCGCATAGGAGGCCTCATGTTTTTCCAGAATGCGATCGATTTCCTGCCGATCCTGCTGAAGGGCGCGGTGGTCACGATCGAGATCACCGCATGCGCGTTCGTGCTCAGCTCGGTGCTCGGGCTGATCCTTGCGCTGCTGAAGGTGTCGCGCAATCGTGCCGTCTCGACGGCCGGCAGCACGATCGTCAACGTGATCCGCGGGCTGCCGATCATCGTGCAGCTGTTTTACATGTACTTCGTGCTGCCTGATCTCGGCGTGCAACTGTCGGCATTCCAGGCTGGCGTGCTCGGTCTCGGCATCGCGTATTCGGCGTATCAGGCCGAGAACTTCCGCGCGGGCATCGAGGCGATCGACCGCGGCCAGATCGAGGCCGCGCACGCGATCGGCATGCGCGGGCCGATGATCATGCGGCGCGTGGTGCTGCCGCAGGCGTTCCGCATCGCGCTGCCGCCGTACGGCAACACGCTGGTGATGTTGCTGAAGGATTCGTCGGTCGCGTCGACGATCACGGTCGCCGAGATCACGCGCGCCGGCCAGCTGATCGCGTCGTCGACGTTCCAGAACATGAGCGTCTACACGCTCGTCGCGCTGCTGTATCTCGCGCTCGGCCTGCCGCTGATGTTCGGCGTGAACCGGCTCGGCAAGCGGCTCGCACTGAGGAGAGGCGCATGATCCGGATCGATGCCATCCATAAACGGTTTCATCAGCACGCGGTGCTGAAGGGCGTGAGCCTCGACGTGCAGGCGGGTGAAGTCGTGTGCCTGATCGGGCCGTCCGGTTCCGGCAAGTCGACCGTGCTGCGCTGTATCAACGGCTTCGAGACCTACGACGAAGGGTCGATCACGATCGACGGCGTGAAGGTCGACGCGCATTCGAAGCGGATCCACGAACTGCGGATGCGCGTCGGCATGGTGTTCCAGCGCTTCAACCTGTTCGCGCACCGCACGGCGCTCGAGAACGTGATGGAAGGGCCCGTGCACGTGCGGCGCATGCCGGCCGCGCAGGCACGCGAGCAGGCGCGTGCGCTGCTCGACAAGGTCGGGCTTTCGCACCGGATGAACGCGTATCCGTCGGAACTGTCGGGCGGCCAGCAGCAGCGCGTCGCGATCGCACGCGCGCTCGCGATGGCGCCGCAGGCGATCCTGTTCGACGAGCCGACGTCGGCGCTCGACCCCGAGCTCGTCGGCGAAGTGCTCGGCGTGATGCGTGGGCTCGCCCGCGACGGGATGACCATGGTGGTCGTCACGCACGAAATGGCATTCGCACGCGAGGTGGCCGATCGCGTGTGCTTCCTGCACGACGGCACGATCTGCGAAAGCGGACCGGCGCGCGACGTGCTCACGCAGCCGACCCATCCCCGCACGCAGGAATTCCTGCGCCGCCTGCTGGCGTCGGACGGCGCCGACCACCCGGATCGAACATGAGCGCAACGAACGCGGCACCCGGACGGCCCGACGCGCAGTGGCCGGATTCGCTGTGGGCGGCAACCGCCGCGCCGGCGCCCGATACGCCCGCGCTCGACGCGTCCGTGTCGTGCGACGTGGCGATCGTCGGCGCGGGCTTCACGGGCCTGTCGACCGCACTTCATCTGGCCGAACGCGGTGTCGACGTCCGCGTGATCGACGGCGCGCAGCCGGGCTGGGGCGCATCGGGCCGCAACGGCGGGCAGGTGATTCCCGGGCTGAAATACGACCCCGACGAACTGGTACGCCGGTTCGGCGACGAGGCCGGCGAACAGCTTGTCGGCATCGTCGGCGGCGCGGCCGACACGGTGTTCGACCTGATCGCGCGGTACGGAATCGACTGCGATGCGCGTCGCGCCGGCTGGATCCAGCCGGCGCCGACCGCCGCGATGCTCGACACGGTCGCACGTCGGGCGCAGCAATGGGCCGCGCGCGGCGCGCCGGTCGACGTGCTTGGCCGCGACGAAATCGCGCGTCGGCTCGGCACGCCGGCGTATGCGGGCGGCTGGATCGATCGCCGCGCCGGCAGCGTGCAGCCGCTCGGTTATACGCGCGGCCTCGTGCGCGCCGCGCAGGCGAGCGGGGCGGTCGTGCATGGGTCGACCCGCGCCGTCGGGCTGACGCGCGCCGACGGCCGCTGGCGGATCGCGACGTCCGGCGGCGCGACGCTGTCGGCCGAACGCGTCGTGATCGCGACCAACGGCTACACGGACGGGCTGTGGCCCGGCTTGCGCCAGTCGGTGATCGCCGCGAACAGTTTCATCGTCGCGACGGAACCGCTCGCGCCGGCGCTTGGCCGCGACATCCTCGTCGGCGGCGAGGTTGCATCGGATGCGCGGCGTCTGCTGCTGTACTTCCGCCGTGACGCGGCCGGGCGCCTGCTGATGGGCGGCCGCGGCCCGTTCGCCGACCCGCGCGCGCCGAGCGACTGGCGCCACCTCGAACGCGCGACGACGCTGCTGTATCCGCAACTGAAGGGCGTCCGGTTCGAATACCGCTGGGCGGGGCGCGTCGCGATCACCGCGGATTTCCTGCCGCACGTGCACGAGCCCGCGCCGGGCGTGACGATCGCGCTCGGCTACAACGGCCGGGGCATCGCGATGGCGACGACGCTCGGCAAGCACCTGGCCGCGCATCTGTCGGGCGATGCGCAACTGCCGCTGCCGTTCCGGGTCACGCCGATCCGCCCGATCCCGTTGCACGGGTTGCAGCGCTTCTATATCGCGGCCGGGGTCGCGTGGTATCGGTTGCTCGACAGCCTGTCCTGACGCCGGCGCGAGGGCAGGTCGCCGGCCGCCGTCGGATCGGGCAGAATCGGCCTGCCCAGTCTCCACCGACGGATGCCGCATGACCGACCCGAACGAACCGTCCGCCCGCCGCGTTTACGCGAGCTTCGCGCAACGCTACGCGGACATCGCGCCGACCAAGGCACACAACGCGCTTTACGAGCGGCCGGCTACGATGGCGCTGCTCGGCGACGTCGACGGCCTGACGGTGCTCGACGCCGGCTGCGGGCCCGGCATCTGCAGCGAGCACCTCGCGCGCCACGGTGCGACCGTCCACGCGTTCGACATCACGCCCGAGATGGTCGCGCTCGCGAAGGCGCGTTGCGCGGGGCTCGCGGTCGACGTCGCGGAAGGCGATCTCGGGGCGCCGCTCGACTGGCTGCCCGATCACGCTTTCGACAAGATCCTGTGCTCGCTCGCGTTCGACTACGTGCGCGACCTGACGCCGACGCTGCGCGAATTCAGACGCGTCGCGCGGCCGGGCGCGACGCTGGTGTTCTCGATGGCGCATCCGATGCGCGACTGGATGGACGAACGCACGCGTGGGGACGGCACGTACTTCGATACGAGCCGTTTCGGCTTCCATTGGTCGGGCTTCGGCGAACCGAAACCCTATGTCGAGGCCTGGCGCCGGCCGCTCGCCGACATCCTGAATGCGCTCGCCGACGCCGGCTGGCGCCTCGACCGTTTCGTCGAACCGACACCGCTACCCGAGATGAAGGCCGTATCGGAGCGGCTCCACGCGGAGCTGTCGCTGGCGCCGGCCTTCCTGTGCATCCGTGCGCGCCGCTGACGAACACGGCGCGCACGGCAACCGACCGCCGGCCTCTCAGCGCGCCGGCGCGTCGTTCAACGTTCCCAGAAACGCTTCGATATCCCTGATGTCCTGCGCCGTCATCGCAGGCTTGTCGCCCGGCTTGCGATCGAACGGCGCATCGGTCACGTCGACGTTCGCGCGGTATTTCGGCGGAATGTCGTCGTACTCGTCGACCTTGCCGTCCGCGCCGCGCGAATAGAACTTCTGCGGCGAGATGCTGCGCTCGTTGTAGAACGCCATCACCTGGTCGAGCGTGTGGAACACGCCGTTGTGGAAGAACACATGGCGCGTCGCCGAGTTGCGCAGCGTCGGCGTGAGGAACATCCCGCAATACTGCGTCTGGTCCTTCAGGTCGTCGCGGAACGGCCCGCACACGCCGAGATCGTGGAACGCCGGGTTGCGGTTCTGCGCGAGCTGCTGGTTGCGCGGCACACCGAGCGCCTCGTACTGGTAGTCGGTAAACATCGGCGGCAATCCGTCCTTGCCGGGCTTCGACAGGTGGCAGCCCGCGCAATTCGCCTTGTCCGGGTTGTTGAACAGGCGTAGCCCCCGCAGTTCGGCCTGCGAGAGACGCGCGCGGCCTTCGAGCCAGCGATCGTACTTGCTGCTGTACGGGTGGAACGACGGATCCTCCACCTGGTAGCGCGCGATCGCGAACATCGCTTCCGACACCGCGAGCTGCGGGCTGTCGAACACGCGCGCGCCGAACAGTTTCTCGAACTGCGCGCGGTGCGACGACTGCGCGAGCTTGCGCGCGACGTCGTCGACGCTCGCGTTCGCCATCTCGACCGGATTCAGCAGCGGGCCGAACGCCTGCTGCTGCAGCGTATCGGCGCGGCCATCCCAGAACATCCCGCCCTGCGGCACGAGTTGCGGCGCGGCCGACGTGCCGGCCACCTTCTGCGCCTTCACCACGCCGGCGGCCGAAGCGGCCTGTTGCGCGACGCTCGGAGCGGCGTCGTTTTCACCGGCGTCGGGGCCGATGCTGAAGTTCGGCTGGCGGTACAGGTACATCAACGAAGGCGGCGGGCGATAACCCTGCTGCGTCATCGCGAGGCCGCCCGGCTGCACGTCGAGCGCGTTCGGCGGGCCGTACGCGTGATCGGGGCTGTGGCACGACGCGCACGACTGCTTGCCCGACGCGGACAGCGATGGGTCGGCGAACAGCGCGCGCCCGAGCTGCGCGACTGCCGACAGCGGCTGCGCGGCGGGCCGCTGCAGCACGACCGGATGCGGGTTCGCACCCGTCCAGTCGGCGACGACGGTGCCGATCGCCGCCGGTACCTGCGCGGGAAACGCGATCGCGAACGCGCCGTAGCCGAGCACGGCGGCGCCGATCGCGAATGCCGCGCGGCGCAGAAGGCGGGAAGGGGCGCGCGGCGCGGCGGTGCCGGAGGCGTCGGGAGACGGGAACGCGGGGCGAGCTGTCATGCTGTCGGTCGGGAATCGGGCGCCGCACGAAGCGGCGCGTTGAACGGAACAAACGGAAACGGCCGGCGCGTGAAGCGCCGGCCATGCGGTCATGCAATACCGGTCAGATCGCCGGTGCCGCGCTCAATGCGGTGCCGAGCGTCGGGTCGAGGTACAGCGGCGTCGTGTTCGGCTTCGACGAGAAGTCGAACAGCGCGCGCAGGTCGCCCGCCGTCGCATCGAACGAACCGCCGCCGATGCGCTGGCCGCCCAGCCAGTTGTCCTCGATGAAGCGCACCACGGACGACTGGTCGAGCATCGTGTGGTCGACGTAGTTCTGCTTCGCGTACGGCGAGATCACGATCAGCGGAATGCGCACGCCCGGGCCGCAGCGGCCGTTCACGGTCGCGCCGTTCACGCCGGTGGTGCCGCCCGTGCCGCACTTGCCGTTGCCGTTGACCTGGTCGACCGGGTCGGACGACGCGTGGGTCGGCGCCGTGTACACGTGGTCGTACCAGCCGTCCGAGTCGTCATAGGTGACGATCACGGCCGTGTTCTGCCAGTCCGGCTGCTGCTGCAGGAAGTTGACGACCTTCGTCACGAACGCCTGCTCGTCGAGCGGATCCGAATAGCCGGCGTGCGCATCCTGTGCGGCCGGGGCCTTCAGGTAGCTGACCGACGGGAAGTTGCCGGCCTTCACGGCGGCGAAGAAGTCGTCCGTGTCGTACTGGTGGTTCGCGGGTTCTGCGGTCTTGCCGTCGGTCTGGAAGCTCGAGCCGATCGCCGCGACCGAGCTCGGGCGCGTGTGCTGCGGGTTCGCGGTCGACGCGTAGTACTGGAACCAGTTGTGGTGCGGGATGTAGTCGGCCGTCGCGGCGTTCACGGCGGTCGCGACCGTGCTGCGCGCGCAGCCCGTCGTGCCGTTGCCGTTCGTCGTCGACAGGTTGAAGCCGCCCATGAAGCCGCCCCACGTGATCTTCGCGCCGTTCAGCAGGTCGCCGATGTTCTTGCCCGTCATCATCGCCTGGTCGGTCGTGCTCGAGCACACGTCGAAGCCCGGATCGACGTCGTTGATCATCGTGAGGCCGCCCGCGCCGTCATTGATGTAGTACGAGCTGGACGCGAGCGTCGACGGCTGCTTCGACGTCTTGACGATCTGCATCCCGTTGGTCTGGCCGGACACCACGTTCAGCGCGCCGGGCGTCGACGGCCCATAGACCGTCGTGAACGTGTTGTCGCTCATCGCGAAGCGCTGCGCGTAGTTCCACAGCGCGGTTACGGTGTTGCCGTCGAAGTAGCCCATCACCTGGCCCTTCGTGCCGAATGCGCCGGCGCCGCCGGACGAGCCCTTGCCGGTGTATTTCGGGAACAGGTCGGCGAGGCCGTTGTCCTCGGCCTGCTGTTCGGCCGTGTACGCGTGGTTCTGGTCGGCGGTCGCGGCCTGCGTGCGGTCGAGGCGGAACGGGTTCGCCGCGTCGGTGCCGTTGGCCGTGTTCGTGAAGTTCGGGTTCGCGGTGAGCAGCGTGCCCGTCAGCCCGTTCGGCGTCGGCGTGCCGGCTTTAGCGGTGAACGCCGGTTCGCCCGACGGGTTCGTCGCGTTCGGGTAGGTGCCGAAGTAGTGGTCGAACGAGATGTTTTCGCCATAGATCACGACGACATGCTTGATCGGCGTGGCGGTCTGCAGCGCATCCTGTGACGACACGGCAGGCGTCGACGTGGGATCGTCGCTGCCGCCGCAGGCGAACAGCGCCAGCGCCGCGGCTGCGCAGGCGGTGACGAGCAAGGCTTGACGGAACATCGGGAAACTCCAGGTAAGGTCTTCGATGGTGGAGAGCGGCCCCGTCGCCGTGTCGGTTCGGCGCGGAGCTCGTGAGAGAGCACGCGCATTGAAACAGTCCCGTATGAAGATATGGGGACGGAGTGGTTTCGCGCCGATTGCGCTGCGGTATCGATTTCATTACGCCGGGACGCAAGGCGAAAGAGAACGGAAAGGGGCAGACCGCCTGCCACCTTCGCGTCACATTCCGCGGCGGGTGGAGCGATTGCCGCGGATGCCGCACGGGGCGGGCGGGACAGGCGAAACGGCGTGGCGGCGCCGGGGGGCGCAGGACGCTGCGCGGAGCAGGTTTTTTGACAACCGGATGACGTATTCATACGATGAACGCCCTGCGGCGACGATTTCGCGTGGCCGACCGTCAGCGAGTACGCATCGTGCCGATCCCCGTTCTGTTTGCCGTTCTGTGTGCCGCGTTCCTGCATGCGTCATGGAATGCGCTCGTGCGCAGCAGCGGCGACCGGTTGCGGTCGGCCACCGTGCTGCAGATCGCGATCGGGTTGTTCGCGCTGCTGTTCCTGCCGGCCGCCGCGCCGATCACGCCCGCGAGCTGGCTCTGCGTCGTCGCATCGGCCGTGATCCACGTCGTCTATACGCTGCTGCTGGTGCGTGCGTACGAGCACGGCGACCTGACCGTCGCGTATCCGGTCGCGCGCGGCACCGCGCCGCTGCTCGTCACGCTCGGCGCGGCGGTGTTTGCGGGCGAGCACCTGAATGCCGGCGCGCAATGCGGGCTCGTGCTGATCTGCGCGGGCATCCTGGCGATCGGCCTGGAGCGCGGGCGCGACGCGAAGCACCGGATGATGCAGGTCCTGCCGACCGCGTTCGCGACCGGCGTATCGATCGCGGCCTACAGCGTGGTCGACGGAATCGGCGTGCGGGAAAGCGGCAACACGGTCGGCTATACCGCGTGGATGTTCGTGCTGACGGGCGCGATGATGGCCGCGTACTACCGGCTGCGGGCGGGGCCGTTACGGCTGACGCAGGATGTCGGCGAGACGGCGAAGGCTGCGTGCGGCGGCGTGTTCGCGGCGCTCGCGTACGGCATCGTGATCTGGGCGATGGATCGCGCGCCGATGGGGCCGGTATCGGCGCTGCGGGAAACGAGCGTGGTGTTCGCGGCGCTGATCGCACGCGTGTATCTCGGCGAACGGCTGACGCCGCGCCGGGCGGCCGGTTGCCTGGTGATCGCGGCGGGGGCGTTGCTGATCAGTGCGTTCGAGGCGGTGAGGTAAGCGGGCCGCGCGTGCGGCCCGGTGCTTCAGCCTTCCACCGGCATCGCGCTCGTGCACTTGATCTCGTCGAGGCACACGCTCGAATGCACGCCGCTCACGCCGGGAATGCGCATCAGCGTTTCGAGCAGGAACGTGGACAGCCCCTTCAGGTCACGCGCGACGACTTTCAGCACGTAGTCGATATCGCCCGTCACTGAAAAACACTCCTGGATCTGCGCGAGATCCGACACCAGTTTCTGGAACTTCGACAGGTCGCGGATATGCCCGCGCTCCATCGTCACGTGCACGAAGGCGGTGACGCCAAAGCCGAGCGTGTCGGGGCACAGCCGGGTTTCGTAGCGGCGGATCGCGCCGATTTCCTCCAGCCGCCGGTGGCGGCGCAGTGTCTGCGCGGGCGACAGGCCGACCGCCTTCGCCAGATCGAGGTTCGACGCGCGGCCGTTCTCCTGCAGGATCGCGAGCAAGTGGCGATCGAGGCGATCCAGAACCGGTTCATGCATTTTTATTTCCTCATCCGTCTCCTGGGTGCAATCTTATCTCATAATGTAGGGTTTGCATGAACGGGTTACGAAACCCGATTTCGCCGTCGCGACGCTAAACTGACGCCGGATTTTCGTGTGCGATCGCAGCAAGGCGGGCGCGGCGACGGTCGGCGGCCGGTCTGGCGGGGACGCCGACGCGAATCGGGCGCCGCCACGCGAAGATTGCAGTCCCCAACCCGGCGGCTCCACGAACGGCCCCGGCACAGCAAAACAGCGCCCGGCACACCGAGGCGCACCGCACCCCGCTTCAGGCGGAGGCGGACAGAGTGGAGAAGACATGGTTTCTGGAAACGAGAGCGACGGCCTGAAGCGCGGGCTGAAGAACCGGCACATCCAGCTGATTGCGCTCGGCGGCGCGCTCGGCACGGGGCTGTTCCTCGGCATCGCGCAGACGATCAAGATGGCGGGCCCGTCCGTGCTGCTCGGTTACGCGGTGGCCGGCATCGTCGCGTTCTTCATCATGCGCCAGCTTGGCGAGATGGTCGTCGACGAGCCCGTCGCCGGCTCGTTCAGCTACTTCGCCAACAAGTACGTCGGCCACTTCACCGGCTTCCTGTCGGGCTGGAACTACTGGGTGCTGTACATCCTCGTCAGCATGGCCGAGCTGTCGGCCGTCGGGATCTACGTGCAGTACTGGTGGCCCGGTGTGCCGACCTGGGTGTCGGCGCTGGTGTTCTTCGTCGCGATCAACCTCCTCAACCTGGCGAGCGTGAAGTCGTACGGCGAGACGGAATTCTGGTTCTCGATCATCAAGGTCGCCGCGATCGTCGGCATGATCGGCTTCGGCGGCTGGCTGCTCGTGAGCGGCCATGCAGGCCCGGAGGCGAGCGTCCGGAACCTGTGGCAGCACGGCGGCTTCTTCCCGAACGGCGTGTCGGGGCTCGTGATGTCGATGGCCGCCATCATGTTCTCGTTCGGCGGGCTGGAGTTGATCGGCATCACCGCGGCCGAGGCCGACGATCCGAAGCGCAGCATTCCGCGCGCGACCAACCAGGTGATCTACCGGATCCTGATTTTCTACATCGGCGCGCTCGCCGTGCTGCTGTCGCTGTATCCGTGGGAAAAGGTCGTCACCGGCGGCAGCCCGTTCGTGCTGATCTTCCACGCGCTGAGCAGCAACCTGGTGGCCAACGTGCTGAACGTGGTCGTGCTGACGGCCGCGCTGTCGGTCTACAACAGCGGCGTGTACAGCAACAGCCGGATGCTGTTCGGCCTCGCGCAGCAGGGCAATGCGCCGAAGGTGCTGTGCTCGGTGAACAGGCGCGGCATTCCGCTCGCCGCGCTCGGCGCGTCGGCGCTCGCGACCGGCGTGTGCGTGCTGGTCAACTACTTCATGCCGGGCAAGGCGTTCGAGGTGCTGATGGGCCTCGTCGTGTCGGCACTGATCATCAACTGGGCGATGATCACGCTGATCCACCTGAAGTTCCGCCAGGCGAAGCGTGCGGCCCGGGAGGAGACTTCCTTCCGCAGTCTGGGCTATCCTTTCACGAATTACCTGTGCCTGGCATTCATGGCCGGCATTCTCGTCGTGATGTACCTGACGCCGGATCTCCGCCTGTCGGTGTACCTGATCCCGGTATGGCTCGCGGTGCTCGCGGTCGGGTATCGCTTCCGTCAGAAGAATGCAGGCTATGCGGTGCACGACGGCGCATCCGCACGCTGACGCAGGCCGGCCCGATCATTCTTCCAAACGAGACAGACTCAAGCCATGTTCGAACACATCGACGCGTACCCGGGCGACCCGATCCTGACGCTCAACGAGAACTTCCAGAAAGATCCGCGCGACCAGAAGGTCAACCTGAGCATCGGCATCTACTTCGACGCCGAAGGCCGGATTCCGGTGATGGGCGCCGTGCGCGAAGCCGAAACCGCGCTGCAGCGCGACCTCGGCGCGAAGCCGTACCTGCCGATGGTCGGCCTCGCCGCGTATCGCGACGCCGTGCAGGCGCTCGTGTTCGGCGCCGATCACCCGGCCCGCGCGGCCGGCCGCATCGCGACGCTGCAGACGCTCGGCGGCTCCGGCGCACTGAAGGTGGGCGCCGATTTCCTGAAGCGCTATTTCCCGGATTCGCAGGTGTGGCTCAGCGATCCGAGCTGGGAAAACCACCGCTTCATCTTCGAGCGCGCCGGCTTCACGGTGAACACGTATCCGTACTACGACGAGGCGACGGGCGGCCTGAAGTTCGACGCGATGCTCGCGGCGATCGACGCGCTGCCGGCGCGCAGCATCGTGCTGCTGCACGCGTGCTGCCATAACCCGACCGGCGTCGACCTCGACGAAGGCCAGTGGGAGAAGCTGATCGACGTGATCGAGGCGCGCGGGCTGCTGCCGTTCGTCGACATGGCCTACCAGGGCTTCGGCGCGGGCCTCGACGCGGACGCGTTCGCGGTGCGCGAACTGGCCCGCCGCGGCGTGCCGGCGCTGGTCGCGAACTCGTTCTCGAAGAACTTCTCGCTGTACGGCGAACGCGTGGGCGGCCTGAGCGTCGTCTGCGAGGATGCCGCCGCGGCCGACCGCGTGCTCGGCCAGCTGGCCGGCGCCGTGCGCTCGAACTACAGCAACCCGCAGACCTACGGCGCGAAGGTCGTGGCCGCCGTGCTCGGCACGCCGGCGCTGCGCAAGCAGTGGGAAGAGGAACTGGCGGCGATGTGCCGCCGCATCGCGCGGATGCGCCAGTCGATCCATGACGGCCTGCGCGACCACGTCAGCGGCGAGGCACTGACGCGCTACGTGAAGCAGCGCGGCATGTTCACGTACACGGGCCTGACCGAATCGCAGGTCGACGCGCTGCGCGAAGTGCACGGCGTGTACATCCTGCGTTCGGGCCGGATGTGCGTCGCGGGCCTGAACGACTCGAACGTCGCCATCGTCGCCGATGCGATCGGCAAGGTGCTGAAGAGCGGCGTCTGATCGCGGCGCGCCCCGGCGCGCAACGCGGCTGGCCGAACCGGCTGTCTCCCGCAAGGGGGCAGCCGGTTTTTCTTTGTGCGGCCGCAATGTCCGCCACCCGGCTGACGGGGGCGCAGGCGCGGCGGTACGATCACGCAATCGGACGCAACACGAAAAGGAGCGACATGGGCATCCGGATCATCCAGCTCGGCACGCCGCGCGCGGCCGGCGAGGGCCTGCGGATCGGCACGGTGCGGCGGCCGCCGCGCGGCGTGCCGAAGGCGGAATTCGCGTCGCGCAACTACTATGATGTATGGCTGCCGACGTTGTCGCCGAGCCCGGAACTCGTCGCGCAGGCGCAGGCCGCCGAAACGGACGCCGAATGGAACGCGTTCCGGCGTCACTTCCGCGCGGAGATGGCGCATGGCGACGCGCCGAAGGTGCTTGACCTGCTGGCGGCGCTGTCGGCGACCACCGCGTTCTCGATCGGCTGCTATTGCGACGACGAACGCCATTGCCACCGCAGCGTGCTGCGCGAACTGCTCGCGGAACGCGGCGCGACGATCGAGCCCGACGCGGGTTGAACGTGGGTTGAAGGCGGGTTGAAAGCGAGCGAGGGGGCGTCGCGCAGTCGCGGCCGGCACGCTGCCGCGCCGTCCATCGTGCAGCGCAGCGAACCCGTTGACGTGGGTCAAGCGTGGAGGCGCGCGCGCCACTATGCTCTTGTCATGGAGCCATCACGACGATGACAGGCGGACAGATGCAGATTGCCTTCCCGCCGGAACCGCCCGAATATTGCGCACGCGACCTGGTCGTGGCGTTTTCGGCGCTGGTCGACGGACGTTGCGTGCAGTGCGCGGTCACGGCCGAGGCGCTGGAAGATCATTTCGGCGCGCCGTCGCTGCTCGAACGCGACCTGCTGGCCGCATTCGAAGCGCACCGGTCGGCGATCGAGGCGATGGCGCGACGCATGCTCGAGGAAATCGGCGGCCGGCCGGTGCTGCTGCACAGCGGCCACTTCCGGCTCTGAGACGGATACAGCAGGAGGGTGCATGACACTGCAGGGCAACATTCACGAACGCGACTGGTCCGTCGAAGTCGAGACGCGCCCGTGCGAATCGGGCGAATTCCGCTGCCGCGTGTCGGTCGAGCATGGCGCCGGCGCCGCGCGCTTTCACCATACGTTCGAGCACAGCCATGCGTATCCGACCGAGCGTGAGGCGATGATCGAAGGGCTGCGGGCAGGCATGACATGGATCGAGATGAAGGCGTCGCAGACCTTCAACGTATGAACGATCCCGCGCCGACGAAGGCGCGGGCAGACTATCGGCCGGGCAGCGATCGAAGAAATCGCGCCGTGCCACGGGCAACACGTGCCGCCGCATGTCGATGCGGGCGGCATATGCAAGGCGGTCGACGAGCGGGCGGCCCCGTCAGGAGACACGACATGGGCGTGGGCATGCAGATCGCCTGCCATGGATTCGCGGGTACCGCCGCGATCGAAGCCGAAGCCGGCGCGCTGCTGGTGCGGCTCGAGCGCTTCCGCGCGCTGATCGACGGCTGCCACCTCGCCATCGAATCGCGTGCCGCCGCCGATGGCGCGCGCCGGTACGACGTGCGGCTCGACCTCGTGATGCGCGACACGTCGCTCTGGCTGCTGCCGGCGTGTGTCGGCGACGACATGGACGACACGCTGCGCCGCGCGTTCATGCAGGCCGAACAGGCGCTGATCGCATGCCAGGCGGGCGGTGCAAGGGTGGGGCTGCGCGATGCGGCGGCAGGCAGCGCGGCGCAATGAGGCATCGCACGCGATGCCGCGCCGGCGCGCCCGGTCAGACCCGGGCGAGCGCTTGCGAGTCGATGATGCGCACGCGCTTGCCGCGCGTTTCGACCAGCGCTTCGCGATGGAACCGCGAGAACATCCGGCTGACGGTTTCGAGCTTCATCCCGAGATAGCAGCCGATTTCCTCGCGCGTCATCCGCAGGTTGAATTCCGTCGCCGAATAGCCGCGCGCCTCGAAGCGCGACGACAGGTTCAGCAGGAATTGCGCGACGCGCTGTTCGGCCGACATCGTACCGAGCAGCAGCATCTGGCTCGATTCGCGGACGATCTCGCTGCTCAGCATCTGGTAGAGGAAGTGCTGCATCGGCTTGATCTCGCGGCACGCCGCTTCGAGCGCGCCGAACGGGATGATGCACACGACGCTGTCTTCGAGCGCGATCGCGTCGCAGCAGTGCTGGCCGCTGCCGATGCCGTCCATCCCGAGCGTTTCACCGGCAATCTGGAAGCCCGTCACGTGCTCGCGGCCGTCGCGATGCATCATCACCGTCTTGAACGAACCCGCGCGCACCGCGTAGATGCTCTGGAACGGATCGTCGGTGCGGAACAGCGCGTCGCCCTGGCGCACCTGCCGGGTCGTGCAGATGATCGCGTCGAGGCGGCCGTATTCGGCGGCCGTCAGTTGCGGCGGCAGGCACATCGAGCGCATCGCGCACGCCGAGCAGCGCGCGGCGGGATGCTTGGCGGCGTCGGCACGCGTGACCGCGCGAAGCGGAATCGTCGGCCGGGGCGTGATGGATACGTCGGCGGCGCAGGCGGTGGCTGTGGACATGAGTCACTCCGGCTCGTCAGGGGCGGTGCACGCGAGCGTGCACCAGGGATTCGATGACGCGGCATGCGGCGTCGAATTCGACGGTCTTGTCGAAGAAGTAGTCGGCTCCGGCCGACGCGCATGCCTCTCTGAATGCCGGCGCCGAGTGATTCGTCAGCACGATCGTGACGATGCGCGGCGCGGCCTTCGACAGCGTCCCGATCAGGTCGAGGCCGCTGCCGTCCGCCAGCCGCAGGTCGACGATCACGACATCCGCCTGACTGCTGCGGATATGCGTCCACGCGTCCTGGCCGTCTTCCGCCTCGCCCACGACGGCGACACCGCGGATCGCGCCGACGAGCAGCGCGATCCGCTGTCGGACGGCGACGGCGTGATCGACGAGAAACACCCGGAGCGCGGCGGGCAACTGGCTGGCATTCATGCCGGCAGTATCGTGTTGCGCCGCCGAAAATGAAATCGGCCGAATTGGAAGTTGATGTAGGCCGCGGCGACGCGTTGTAGGGCGATTCCTACAACGCGTACGGGAAACCGCCGGAGCGGCCCCGGTGTGACGTGCCGCCTGTGGGGCAGGCGGGTCGTGCTGCCGGATCAGCCGGCCCGGCGCGCGTCGAGCGCATCGCGCGCGGTTCGGCACGCGGCCAGATCCCACGCCGCACAGCCGACGCTCTTGAACAGCAGCGGCCCGGTGCGGTCGAATGCGCCGCCCAGCGCGTCGGCGAGCGACGCGACCTGCTGCCAGTCGACCTGCGCGACGATCAGGTCGCCGGCCTCGTGGCGGGCGCCGGCCGGATCGTCGACGACCAGCCGGCTGGCGCGCACGGTGTTCGAGTCGATTTCCGCGGCATCCGCGGTGAACGCGCCGACGCCGACCACGAGCCGGCCTTCGCGCGCGGCTTCGCGGTAGACGGGCGTGCGGCTCGTCGTCAGCGTCACGACGACGTCGATCGCATCGGGAACCGCGTCGCCGTCGAGCGGTGCGAGATGCGGCGCGTGCGCGCGGTGCGCGGCGCAGAATGCCGCCGCGCTGTCGGCGCGATTGCCGCGCACGTGCAGGCGCGCGTCGGGAAAGATCGCCGCGAGCGCTTCCGCGTGATTGGCCGCCTGCTTGCCGGTGCCGATCAACAGGATGTCGCGCGGCGCGGCGCCGTGCAGCGCCTGGATGCCGAGCGCGGTGATGGCCGCCGTGCGGCGTCCGGTGACCGTCGGGCCGTCGAGCGCGAAGCGCATCTCGCCGGTGGTCGCGTCGTACGCGGTCACCTGGCCGAGGATCGTCGGCAGCCCGCGCGCGCCGTTGCCCGGGCACACGTTCACGAGCTTGTGGGTCGCGAGGTCACGCGCGCTCGACGGCATCGACAGCATCACGCCGCCGGCCTGCAGCGGCACGACCAGACGCTCGGGACTGACGATCTCGCCCGCCGCATAGTCGGCGACGGCCTGCCTGAGCGTGGCGAGCAGCGCCGGGTAGTCGAGCAGCGCGGCCGTGTCGGCCGCATCGAAAACGGGAATCGGGGAAAGCGCGGTCATCGTGTACGTCGCATGCGTCGGTGAGCGTGGACGACGGGCGCATGCCGCGCCCGCCACAAATCTGCCGGGTACCGTGACACAGGGCAGTGTGGATCGAATCTATACCACTTGCTGGCCCGTCTGCAACCCAGAAAATAAAGCGCCTTGCCGGTTTTGGTTCTAATATCTGTCCAGAAGGGCCGCCATGGCCTCGATGCCGGCGCGCTCCGGTATAGTGCGAACCCATTCCAGATTCACGCCCGCGACCGGGCAGGAGCTACACGATGATGTCCGCGCGTCCCGACTCACTCGAAGGCGGATTCAAGCCGCTGCAGATCTACGAGCAGGTGGCCGAGAAGATCCGCGACGAGATTCGCGCGGGGCGCTACGCCGCCGAGTCGCGGCTGCCGTCCGAGCGCGAGCTCGCGGGGCTGTTCCAGGTCGGCCGGCCGGCCGTGCGCGAAGCGCTCGGCGCGCTGCAGAACGAAGGGCTCGTGTTCACGAAGCGCAATTCGGGCACCTACGTGGTCGCGGCGCCGCTCGACGTGCTCGCGCAGCGCGGCGACACGCACGAGGCGTCAGAAGCCGATTTCAGCCCGACGTCGACGCTCGACGTGCGGTTGATCCTCGAGCCGGCGATCGCGCGCCTCGCGGCCGCGCACGGCCGGGCCGACCCCGGCGCCGAACGCTACCTGGCCCAGATGGAAACCATTACCGATGTCGACGATCCCCATCAGCGGGCGCTGTGGAACGAGAGCGACCGGTTGTTCCACCGGCAACTCGCGTTGATGACCGGCGACGCGCTGATCGTGAAGATCGCGGACGAAGTCGCGAAGACGATGGACCAGCCGCTGTGGAAGCGGCTGAAGGACGACGGCATCTACGACGCCGGCCGGATCCGGCTCTACGTGTCCGAGCATCGGCTGATCTACGAGGCGATCGTGTCGGGCGACGCCGATGCGGCGGCGTTCTATGTCGAGCAGCACATCCGCCGCGTGCGGCGCGACATCGCGCCGAAGTGACCGCGTCGAAATCGTTCTGGTCTGAAAAATGACCAGAATCGAACACTTTATTTTGAAATTGCTTGCGCGGTGACCACGCGTGTCCTACATTGGTTTCACACAAAACCAATCAGGAGACATCATGCGACACCTCGTTACCGCGCTTTCGGTGGCCATTGCCGCCGGCGCGCTGACTTCCGCGCACGCGCAGGAAGTCGTGATGATCGGCCATTCGGCGCCGCTGACCGGCCCGCAGGCCGCGAACGGCAAGGACAATGAAAACGGCGCGCGCCTGGCCGTCGACGAACTCAACAAGGCCGGCATCAAGGTCGCCGGCAAGACCGTCACGTTCAAACTGGTTTCCGACGACGACCAGGCCGACCCGAAAGCGGGCGTGCAGGTGGCGCAGAACCTCGTCGACAAGGGCGTCGTCGCGGTGCTCGGCCCGTACAACTCGGGCGTCGCGATTCCCGCATCGCGTGTGTACTCGAATGCCGGCGTGCCGATGCTGCCGGTCGCATCGAACCCGGCGCTGACCAAACAGGGCTTCAAGAACATCTTCCGGATCGGCGCGAGCGACGAGCAGCTCGGCGGCACGATGGCCACGTTCGCCGCGAAGACGCTGAACGCGAAAACCGCCGCCGTGATCGACGATCGCACCGCGTACGGGCAGGGCGTCGCCGAACAGTTCATGAACGTCGCGAAGGCGAACGGGATCAGGATCGTCGACCAGGAATTCACGAACTCGTCGGCCACCGATTTCCTCGGCATCCTCACCAAGATCAAGGCCAGCAACCCCGACGTGATCTTCCTCGGCGGCTATGCGGCGCAGGGTGCGCCGATGGCCAAGCAGATGAAGCAGCGCGGCCTGCGCGCGAAGCTGCTCGGCGGCGACGGCATCTGCTCGGCCGACATGGGCAAGGTCGCGGGCGACGCGGCATCGATCGTCTACTGCGCGCAGGGCGGCGTCGCGCTCGAGAAGACGGCGGCCGGCCGCGAATTCCTGAAGAAGTACCACGACACGTATCACACCGATACGCAGGTCTACGGCGTGAACTACTACGACGGGATGAAGCTGCTCGCCGACGCGATGGTCAAGGCCGGTACGACCACCGACAAGGCGAAGCTGATCGCGCAGCTCGCGAAGTCGAACTACGCGGGCGTCGCGGGCACCTATTCGTTCGACGCGAACGGCGACCTGAAGGGCGCGCCGACGACCGTCTACGTGATCCGCAACGGCCTGCCGGAACCGTACGCGAAGTAAGCGCCGCACAAGCCTGTCACCGGACGGCGGCGCGACCGCCGTCCTTCGTTTCCACGCATCCGATCGACCATGAAAATTTCCCGATCCCTTTCCACCGTCGAAGTGCATACGGGCGGCGAAGCGTTCCGCATCGTCACGAGCGGGCTGCCGAGACTGCCGGGCGACACGATCGTCCAGCGCCGCGCGTGGCTCAAGGAGAACGCCGACGAGATCCGCCGCGCGCTGATGTTCGAACCGCGCGGCCACGCCGACATGTACGGCGGCTACCTCACCGAGCCGGTGTCGCCGACTGCCGATTTCGGCGTGATCTTCGTGCACAACGAAGGCTACAGCGACCATTGCGGACACGGCGTGATCGCGCTGTCGACCGCCGCCGTCGAGCTCGGCTGGGTGCAGCGCACGGTGCCGGAAACGCGGGTCGGCATCGACGCGCCGTGCGGCTTCATCGAGGCTTTCGTGAAGTGGGACGGCGAGCATGCGGGGCCGGTGCGCTTCGTCAACGTGCCGTCGTTCATCTGGCAACGCGACGTGTCGGTCGAGACGCCGTCGTTCGGCACCGTGACCGGCGACATCGCGTACGGCGGCGCGTTCTATTTCTACGTCGACGGCGCGCCGTTCGACCTGCCGGTGCGCGAAGCGGCGGTGGAAAGGCTGATCCGCTTCGGCGCGGAAGTGAAGGCCGCCGCGAACGCGAAATACCCGGTCGTGCATCCGGAGATTCCGGAAATCAACCACATCTACGGCACGATCATCGCGAACGCGCCGCGCCATCCGGGCTCGACGCAGGCGAACTGCTGCGTGTTCGCGGATCGCGAGGTCGACCGCTCGCCGACGGGCTCCGGCACCGGCGGCCGGGTCGCGCAGCTCTACCAGCGCGGGTTGCTCGCGGCCGGCGACACGCTCGTCAACGAATCGATCGTCGGCACGGTCTTCAAGGGGCGCGTGCTGCGCGAAACGACGGTCGGCGGCATGCCCGCCGTGATTCCGGAAGTGGAAGGCTGCGCGCATATCTGCGGGTTCGCGAACTGGATCGTCGACGAGCGCGATCCGCTGACCTACGGTTTTCTCGTGCGCTGAGTCGCCGCGCCGATCGGCCGCGCGTTGCGCGGCTTCCCGTTTGTCGTACCAGGCTTGGCGCGTCGTTCCCGTGAGGGAGCGCGCGCCTTTTTTGCGTGTGAACCGGCGCCCGGCCGCCCGTGCAGGCGGGCGCGACGCCGTCGCGGTTCGGCGGGCCGCGCGAGTTTGGTACGATGCACCCTTTTCAGCCGAGCTCCACCCGCGTGAATCGCCGAAACGTGTCGTCAGTGCGTGACTTCTGTGCCAGATGGGTCGCGCGCGCCCAACCCGTCGCGGCTGCCGCCGTCGCGCGGGTCAAGCCTCTCGCCGCCGTTGCGTGGCACCACCTGCGTCATCCGACGCGCCGCGGCGTGCTGCTCGCGGGCGCCGCCGTGCCGGCGCTGTTCGTGGTGTACGTGGTCGTGCTCATCCCGTTTACGCCGGGCATCGGCGACATCCGCAAGGCGCGTGTCGACCAGCCCGCGCAGGTGCTGTCCGCCGACGGCAAGCTGCTGGCTGAATTCAAGCCGTCGAACCGGGAATGGGTGCCGCTCAAGCAGATCTCGCCGCGCATGGTCGACGCGCTGATCGCGACCGAGGATCACCGCTTCTACGAGCATCACGGCCTCGACTGGAAGCGCACGGCATCGGCCGCGCTCCATACGTTCTCGGGCAGCCGCCAGGGCGGCTCGACGATCACGCAGCAGCTCGCGCGCAACCTGTATCCGGACGAAATCGGCCGCGCGCCGACGCTCACGCGCAAGGTGAAGGAGGCGATCACCGCGCTGAAGATCGAGGCCGTCTACAGCAAGGACCAGATCCTCGAGACCTACCTGAACACGGTGCCGTTCCTGTACAACGCGTACGGTGTCGAGATGGCCGCGCGCACCTATTTCGACAAGTCCGCCGACGAGCTCGACGTGCTCGACAGCGCGACGCTCGTCGGGATGCTGAAGGGCAACAGCTACTACAACCCGGTGCTGAACCCCGAGCGCGCGCTGCAGCGGCGCAATACGGTGCTCGGCCAGATGGTGAAGTACGGCAAGCTGTCGCCCGCGCAGTTCGCGCAATTGCAGCGCCGGCCGTTGCGGATCGATTTCGAGCGCCAGAAGGAGCCGCCCGGGCCGGCGCCGCATTTCGCGCAGCAACTCCGCAAATGGCTGATCGCGTGGGCCGACCGCAACGACTACAACATCTACGCGGACGGGCTGATCGTGCGCACGACGATCGACTCGCGGCTGCAGCAGATGGCGACGCAGGCACTCACGCTGCAGGGCAACCAGTTGCAGGGCATCGCGAACAACGCGTGGAGCGGCCGCGACGGCTGCGGCACCGACAACGAGGTCTTCCGCACCTTCATGCGCGAGTCGCCCGAGTACAAGGCCGCGCAGGACGCCGGCAAGGACGACGCGGCCGCGATGAAGCTGCTCGCGGCCGACCGCGGCTTCATGCGTGCGCTGTGCAAGACCAAGACCGACGTGCAGGCCGGCTTCCTCGCGATCGACCCGCGCAACGGGCAGATCCGCGCGTGGGTCGGCAGCCGCGACTTCACCAGCGAGCCGTTCGACCACGTCGCGCAGGCGCGGCGCCAGCCGGGCTCGACGTTCAAGCCGTTCGTCTATGGCGTCGCGTTCGCGAACGGGATGAAGCCGGACGACACGTTCATCGACCAGCCGGTCGAGATCCCGTTGAAGGGCGGCGAGATCTGGCGGCCGAACGACGACGTGCCGCCGACGGGCAAGCCGATGACGCTGCGCGACGCGGTCGCGCTGTCGCGCAACCGGATCACCGCGCAGGTGATGGAGAAGGTCGGGCCGGTCTCCGTCGCCAGGCTCGCGCGCGACATGGGCGTGCGGGAAAGCCCGCTCGAACGCGTGCCGTCGCTCGCGCTCGGCACGAGCCCGGTCACGCTGAAGGAGATGGTCGCGTCGTACGCGACGGTCGCGAACGGCGGGCTGTATGTCGAGCCGCAGATGGTGACGCGCATCGAGAACCGCCAGGGCGACGTGCTCGCCGAATACGCGCCGGCGCCGCCCGAGCGCGCGCTCGACGCCGAGACCGACAAGACGCTGCTCAGCGTGATGCGCGACGTCGTGACGCGGGGCACGGGCGGCAGCATCCGCACGCGCTTCGGGATTCGCGGCGACGTGGCCGGCAAGACGGGCACGACGCAGGACAACGCGGACGGCTGGTTCATCCTGATGCAGCCCGGCCTCGTTGCCGGCGCGTGGGTCGGTTTCGACGACGGCCGCGTGACGTTGCGCAGCGATTACTGGGGGCAGGGCGCGCACAGCGCGCTGCCGATCGTCGGCGATTTCTTCCAGCGTGCGCAGCGCGCCCGGATCGTCGACACGAAGGCGAAATTCGATACCGAGCCGTCGCCGGGCTGGTTCGCGTCGCTGCGCGAGCGCGTGACGGACCTGTTCGACACATGGTTCCCGCCCAAGCCTGAGAAGGCGCCCGCGCCGGTCAGGACGCAGCGGGTGGAGCGCGCGCCCGAGGCTGACACCGGCACGGAATCGACCGCCTCGGCCGCCTCCGCGCCGGAAGCGGCATCGGGTGGCATCGTCGAGGAATGGGTACCGGCGTCCGAAGTGGCCGCGTCGGCTGCCGCGCTGTCGGCCGGCGCTTCGCAACCGCAGCCTGCTCAGCCGCCAGCGGGTGCGAGCATGCCAGGCGGGGGCAGTTCGGGCCTCGGTGCTGCGCCGGCCGCCGCTCCTTCGGCTGCGCCGGCCCAGCCGCCCATGCCGGCCGCTCCCGACGCGAGCGGCGCTTCGCAGTAACGGAGCCGTTCAGATTTCGCGCGCGGCTGCCGTAATCATGGTGTCACGACAGCTCGCGCGGTCGCTCCGCGCCTCTCCGATGAGGCTATCTTCCGACTACGTCGCGCTCACGCGCGACGATCTCGCCGCCGGTGTCCCGTTCGCCTTCGATCTCTACGATGCCGACGGCGCCGCGCTGCTGCCGGCGGGCACGACGCTGCGCGATGCCGCGCAGCATGCATTCCTGTTCGACCATTTCCGGCCGGTACGCCGGCGCGACGACACCGAAGCCGTAGCCGAAACCGAGACCGCGCCGCGCGTGCCCGACGCGGTGCCGCATGCCGCGCGAATGGGGTTGTCGGCGGGCGCCGCGATCGGCATCCGCCGCCGGGTCGGCACGACCCGCGGGCTGCAGCGCTACCGGCTGATCGGCATTGCCGCCTCGGGTGCGCTGTTCGTCGAGCCGCAGCCGGCGGCCGCGTTCGACTTCGCGAGTGGCGACGACATCGAGGCGGTGGCCATCGGCCGCGCCGCGGTGTCGCGTTTCGGTGCGACGGTGGAATCGGTGCACGAGGCAGGCGGCGCGCGGTTTCTGGTCCTGTCGCCGCCGGGTTTCGTCGACCGCCTGCGCACACGTGCGGAGCCGCGCGTGCCGGTGCGGATCGCCGCGTGCTGCGCAGGCGGAGCGGAGGGCGCGGAAGGCATCGGGATGGTGCACGACATCAGCGTGAGCGGGCTGTCGATTGCCGTCGACCGGCCGATTGCCGCCATCGGCGAGCCCTTGCGCGTGCTGCTGCCGTACGCGACGGGCGGCCGGGTCGAGCTGCTGGCGCTCGACGGCACGGTGCGGGCCGTCCATGCCGACCCGGCGGCGCCCGCGCTGACGCTGCATCATGCGGCGTTCGGCGAGACCGGCGCCGACGACCTGATTCGCCTCAAGGCGTTGTTGTTCGACCGGCTGATGGCGTCGTCGGGGCGCTGATGCCCGGCGGAGCGCACCGGGTACCGAATCGCGGCATTCGGTGCGCGAACGCCGATAATCGTCTGACGATTCAGTGAATTCCGCGACGATTGTATGTTTTCCGTCAACAGTGAATTCGTGATTTAAGTATTTACCCTGATAGGGCCGCCTCCTAGACTTCTACTCATGCGCAACGACCCCGAGTCCGAAGCGCCTGACAAAACAATCCTGGAGGTAACGCATCATGAAATCGCTGATCAAGGCAGTTGCACTGGCCGCCCTGGTGGCCGCACCGGTCGTTTCGTTCGCCCAGAGCCAGCAGCCGCTGACGCGCGCGCAAGTGCGCGCCGAGCTGGTTCAGCTCGAAAAGGCCGGTTACAACCCGAACGACTGGATCAATTACCCGGAAAACATCCAGGCCGCGCAGGCAAAGATCGCCGCCGCACAGAACACCGGCGCGCAAGCCGATGCAACGGGCTACGGCTCGAACCCTGTCGGGACGTCGCAGTCGGGTCAGCGCGTGCTCGTGCCGACCGCCGCCGACCGTTCGTCGGTGTACTTCGGCCACTAAGCCTGGCAGCGCCTGCAGGGGCGCCCGGCGCTTGCCGTCTCTTCCGAAACCCGCGCACGGTGTCCGTGTGCGGGTTTCGCATTTTGGCTGCCTGAATCGTCGGGTCGGGCGCGAGCGCGTTGCGCCCGATGCGCATCAGCGGCGGCTGCCCGCCTGGCGCGCCCGGGTCGCGAGCACGGTCGCGACACCGCCGAGGATCGCGGCCGATGCGAGCGCGAGCCGCCAGGTCGGCTGTTCCGACAGGAACAGCACCGCGCCGCAGGCAGCGATGGGGGGAACGGAGAGCTGGACCGCCGCGGCGCGCATCGCCGTGAGGTGCCGCAGCGCGGCGTACCAGAGCACGTAGCCGAGGCCCGAGGTCAGCGCGCCGGAAAGCACGGCGAGTACGGCGCCGGCCGGCGTGACGTGAAAGCGGGCGGCGAGTGCGACGCTCAGCGCGAGCGCCAGCGGCGCGGCGCGCAGGAAATTGCCTGCGGTTGCCGCGACCGGATCGACGGGCCGACGGCCGCGTATCGAATAGATTCCCCACGCGATGCCCGCAGCCGTCATCAGCGCGGCGCCGCGCGGCGTGGGCGCGGCGAGCCCGGGCGACACGAGATACACCAGTCCGCCGAGCGCCGCGCCGAACCCGGCCCAGCCGGTCGCGGCAAACCGTTCGCCGGCGTGCCATCCCGCCGCAAACATCGTCAGCTGCACCGCGCCGAACAGGATCAGCGCGCCGGTGGCCGCGCTGACGGTCAGATACGCAAACGAGAAGCACGCGACGTACACGAACAGCATCGCCGCGGCGGGCCAGTCCGCAGGCGGGGCGGGCCGCCGCGCACCCGCGCGCGCGACGATCGCGAGCATCAGCGCGCCGGATACGAGACGCAGGCTGCCGAAGCTGGCCGCGTCGATTCGTCCGGCCTGCAGCGCGAGCCGGCACAGCAGCGAATTCGACGCGAACGCGAGCATCGCGATCGACGTCAGCGCGGCGACGCGCATGCCCGGCCGGACATGCAGCGCGAACGTGGAGGCAAGCGGTCGCATCGCGCGCCTCACGCGTGGCTGGCAACGATCAGCACGGCCGCACCGAACAACGCGGCGCCAAGCGGCGCGGTGAGTGCCTGGCCCCAGGCCGCATTCTTCTCGAGTGCCATCAACGCGGCGAGCGCCAGCATCCAGCCGAGGCTGCCGGCGCCGACGACGAACATCAGCAGCATCAGCGCCCAGCAGCAGCCGACGCAAAAGAGCCCGTGGCTGACGCCGAGCGCAAACGCGTGACGCATCGGCGTGCGGCCACGCCAGCGGCTGATCACGAAACTGAACGGCGTGCGGCAACGATCGAGACAGTGCGTCTTCAGTCCGCTGAACTGGAACGCGCCCGCGAGCGCGAAGACGGCCGCGCCGATCAGCCAGCCGCGCCACGCGAGCGCCGGCACGCGCGCGACACCTGCCAGCACCAGCCCGTGCAGGCCGTGCGCGATGAGGCCGAAACCGCTCCACGTGGCGACGTAGCCGATGCCGACGAGCGCGAGCAGGCGCGTCTGGTCGGGGCGGCTCGCGACGACGCGGGCGAACGCATCGAACAGCGACAACGTCGTCGGCAGCATCATCGCGAGGATCATCAGCGTCCAGCCGGCCGCGTCGAACGCGGCCGGCAGCCACAGCGTGCCGCCCGGCAGCGCGCGGCAAAGCGCGCTGAACGGTGCGGACAATGCGCTGTCGCCGTGGTCGAGGTAGCGCCCGTACGGGCTGCGCGTCCATGCCCACAGCGTGAGCCACGCGAACGCGGCGAGACTCGCGAGCACGAGCGGAAACAGGCGCCGATGCAGCGAAGCAGCCATGACCGTGGGCGTGCGATCGCGCTTCACGCGTCGAACAGGAACGTGCTCTGCAGCGCGTTGTGATTCTTCAGATCGACGTCGATGCCGATCGCCGCGTTCTTCGACCGGTAGACCGGCGCCTTGCCGACGAACACCGGTGCGCCGGGTACCGTCGAGAACACGGTGTCGGTCAGCGTCGTCTGCGCGCCGCTCGGGCCGAGATACGGCTCGAGTTCCGCGTGGTAGTCGGTGCCGATCGACAGTGTGCCGCGTGCCCCTTCGACGTTGAAGGCGATGGGGGCGCGTTCGATCGACACGACCGTGCCGATCAGTTTCGCGAGTTCGGCGATCGGGCCGCCGGCCTGGCCCGTGTAGACCTTCAGCAGCGCCTGCTCCTGCGCGTCGGATGCCGTGTCGCTGACGTAGATCGCGGCCGTCCAGTTGCCTTGCAGGATGTTGCCGGGCACGCGGCACACGGCGGCGATCGTGTTGCCGCTCACGTCGACGCCGTCGACGGTGCCCTTGTCGACATGCCATGCGACGATCGTGTCGCAGACGCCGAAATCCGGGTCCTCGCCGATCCAGCACGGGCAGAGTACGCGGCAGTTGCAGACCTCGAGCAGACGGCCTTCCAGGTGATAGCTCATGATTCCCTCCAGGGAGCGACGGCGATAGCACGTTGGGCCGGGTGGAGGAACCTGACTGACGAGTCGTCACCCCGCTCGGCGATGCGAACGCGAAATGCGCTGAGGAATGCGCGGAAGCGGAGACGGGATGGATGCGATAGCGCGGGCCTGAAGCGGCGTATCGATTTTCCAGTGTAGGTGCGCGCGGCCGATATGCAAGCCGTCGCGGGCGCTGCGATGCCGGCTGACAAGCCGGCGCGCGTGCGCTAGCATCGCGATCGGTATCGCCGCCGCACGGCGGCCGATGTGCGACAGCGCGACAGGCCCGGCACCGGGTTCCACGACTTCAACGAACAACAAGGAGCATCCATGCGTGTCTTGACCGGCCTGCTGTGCGCACTGGCGCTGGCGGCGAACGTCGCCCATGCGCAGGCGAATTGTGCCGACGCGACGGACCAGGCGGCGATGACGGCGTGCGCCGATCGCGCGTACAGGAAATCCGACGGGGAACTGAACCGGATCTACCAGGCCGTCACCGCGCGCCTGCGCGATGCGCGGCCGCTCGCCGACAAGCTCGTGAACGCGCAGCGTGCGTGGATCGCGTACCGCGATGCCGAATGCAGCTTCTCCAGCGCGAACGCCGAGGGCGGCAGCGCGTATCCGATGGTCGTGTCGACCTGCCTCGACGATCTGACGAAAGCGCGCACCGAAACGCTGAAGGGCTATCTGTCGTGCGAGGAAGGCGATCTCGCGTGCCCGGTGCCCGCGAAGTAGGCGTGGTGAGCCGCCCGCGGTCGGGCGGCGCACGCCATCCGCTGCCAGACGTCGCTAGACGTCGTCCGTTTCGTCGAGCAGCTTGTGCCGCATCGCGTAGCGCACCAGCGCCGCTTCGTGCGGCATCTGCATCTTTTCCAGGATCCGTGTCTTGTACGTGCTGACCGTCTTCGCGCTCACGCACAGCGCGTTGGCGATCTCGGTCAGCGTCTGGCCCGCCGCGATCCGCCGGAACACGTCGAATTCGCGATCGGACAGCCGCTGGTGCGGCAACGTCTCGGCCGGCTCGTTCAGGCTCTGCGCGAACTGCTCGGCCATCGCGAGGCTCACGTAGACGCCGCCCGACGCCACCTTCGTGACCGCGCCGACCAGCTCGGCGCTCGCGCTTTCCTTCGTCAGATACCCCGACGCGCCGGCGCGGAACGCGCGCACCGCGTACTGCTGCTCCGCGTGCATGGTCAGCACGAGCACGCGCAGCGCGGGCTTCTCGTCCTTGATCTGCTTGATCAGTTCGACGCCGTTGCGGCCCGGCATCGACAGGTCGAGCACGAGCACCTGGGCGGGCGTGGCGCGCACGAGCGCGATCGTCGACGGGCCGTCGCAGGCTTCGCCCGCCACTTCGAACCCGGTGGCGTTCTGGAGGATGTGCCGCAGACCGTCGCGTACGAGCGTATGGTCGTCGGCGATGAGCACCTTGATCATGTGATGAGCGTTTCCTGTTGTACGGTGCTGAGCGGGAGTGCGACGGTGATCGAGAAACCGCGCGCGAGCGCGGTGTCGATCGTCACGGTGCCGCCCAGCATGTGGGCGCGTTCGCGAATGCCGATCAGGCCGAACGATTTGTCTTCGTGGGCCGGGCCGCCGGGTGCCGAGCCGCGGCCGTTGTCCGCGACGCGCAACACGCAGAAGCCTTCCTCCACGTCGAGCCGCAGCGCGACGCGCGTCGCATCCGCATGGCGCGCCACGTTCGTCAGCGCTTCCTGGACGATCCGGAACAACGTGGTCGCGCCCGCGCTGGTGAACGTGAGGCCGCCCGTTTCGATGTGCCGCTCGACGTCGATCCCGTAGCGGTTCGTGAAATCGTTCGCGAGCCATTCGATCGCCGGCACGAGGCCGAGATCGTCGAGCATCACGGGCCGCAGGTCGGCCGCGATGCGCCGCACCGATGCGACCGTCGCGTCGATCAGCCGCCGCATGCCCTGCAGGTGCGACAGCACGCCCGCGTCGGGCAGCGCGCGGCCGGGCATGCGCAGTTGCTGCTCGACCACCGACAGATCCATCTTCAGCGCGGTGAGCTGCTGGCCGAGGTCGTCATGCAGTTCGCGCGCGATGCGGGTCTTTTCCTCTTCGCGCACGTTCTGCAGGTTCGCCGACAGTTCGCGCAATTCCTCGCGCGACAGCTTCAGCGCATTCTCCGCGCGCAGCCGCTCGGTGATGTCGCGCAGCATGACCGTGTAGAGCTTGCCCGACGCGTCGCGGATCTGCGAGATCGATGCCTCGATCGGGAATTCCTCGCCGTTGGCGCGCAGCCCGAACAGCACCCGCTGGCGGCCCATCTGACGTTCGGACACGCCCGTCACGCCGAACTGGTCGACGTGCTTCGCGTGCGCGGCGCGGAACCGTTCGGGGATGAAGCGCGACAGCGGCGCGCCGATCGCTTCCATCGCGGACACGCCGAACACCTGCTCGGCCATCGGGTTGAAGATCACGACCGTCTGCTTCTCGTCGATCGTGATGATCGCTTCCATCGACGAACGGATGATGCCCATCATCCGCGCCTCGTTGAGGATGCCGCGGCTGCTCGCACCGGAATCGGCGGCACCGGTGCGGCGCAGCAGTGCGTGGACGAGCATCGCGAACGCGATCGACGCGATCAGCCCGGCGGCGAGCACGGTGCCGGCCGCGCGTTGCGCGCCGGTTGCGCTCGGGCGGCCGTCCGCGGAATAGGCGAGCGCCAGCACGGTGCCGCCGAAGTTCAGCTCGTCGGTGCGCCGCATCAGGTCGGGCGATGCCGACGCCTCGTCGGTCGTCGTTTCGACGCTGACGATCGCACGCCGGTCGCCGCCGGCGGTCATCGACACGTCGATTCCGCGTTCCGCGTCGAGCGCGCGCTCGATCAGGCGACGCGGGCTCAACGCCGCGAACAGCACCCCGTCGGCGGCGGCTTCGCGCGTGCCGGACGGCGGGGCGGCCGCATGCGGCGACGCGGCGACCGGCACGAACAGCGTGAAGGTGCGGGCGTCGCGGGATGTGTCGTCGTCGGCCGGGTGGACGCCGAGCGCGATGTCACCGGTCTGCAGCGCGCGCGCGAGCGGCGCAGCGTCGGAGGCGCCGAAGCGCACGACGGGCGAATTCGACGCCGGCGCGCTGAGCACCGCGGTCGCGAGCGTGCCGGCCGGCATCGGGTTCGTGCCGGCGAGCGCGGTGCGGGTCGCGGGCGGCAGCGGCGCATAGCCGATCTGGCGAACCGGCGAGCGGCCGCTGTCGAGGTCGAGCGTGTCCACGTACCGGCGCCACTGCTCGGGCGTCATGTCCGGGACGAGGCTGAACGCGCCGCGCGCGCCTGCGAGCACGGCAACGCCGGACTGCAGCTCGTGGCGGAGCATGGCCGTCACGTGCGACGTGCGGCGTTCGAAACGCGTATGGACGGCGCCTTGCCACTGCTCGCGCACGAGCAGCGCGACGCCGAGCGACAGCGCCGCGCCGGCGCACAGCGCAACGACGCCGGCCGCGAGCGGCTGGCGTAACATGATCTGGAGGCGCGTGGGCCCTCGGGCGTCACGCGTCGGGGTTCCACTGGCGGTCATTCGATGGCCATTCTGTTGTCGGGGGCCGCCCCGTGGCACGGGGGCAGCGCAGCAAAACCGGGCAAAACTCGCACCGGCTGCACGCAACGTCTAATTTCAAGATGAAATTGTGCGCGATTTACACGTTTTTTGTAATGGGGTCACTAGAAATTGCGGCAACCGGCGTGAAGCAGCGGGCGCGCCGGCCGCACTTGACGCGCATCAACGGGCGCGTCGGCACGTGGGGCAGACTGTTCGGCAGGCCAGCCGGCACCGGGCCGGGTGGCGATAACGGGCCGCCGTCGCGCGACGCGCGAGGCGTGCCCGGTCGGAGGGACGGACCATGTACAAGCGGATTTTCGTCGGGCTCGACGGCAGCCCGAGCGCGCGTCTCGCGCTGAACGAGGCGATCCGGATCGCGGCGGCGTCGGGCGGTGAAGTCACCTGCGCGTATGTCGTCGAGCACCGGCCGCAGCTCGTCGACGTCGATGCGGGTTTCGCGGCCGAGCGCGATGGCGATGCGGCCGCGACCGATGCCGCGACACCGGTGCTCGACGCTGCGAAAGCGGTGCTCGCCCAGGAGCATGTACCGGGCACCGTGCGCGCGCTCGACGCCTACGGCGAGGATGTCGCCACCGTGCTGATGCGCACGGCGGCCGAAACCGATGCCGACCTGATCGTGATGGGCACGAGCGGGCGGCACGGCCTGCGCAGGCTGCTGCTCGGCAGCGTCGCCGAATCGCTGCTGCGCGCGGCCGACCGGCCCGTGCTGCTGGTGCGACACAGCGAGCCGGTCGCGCCGTCGGCTGCGTGACGTACGCGGGCGCGGCGCCGACGCATGGGCGGCCGCGGGCGGCGGCTGTCGCGCGGATCCGCCGGATGACGGCCTGACGAAACGGAAACGCACGACGCGCCGGCCGACGCTCGGCGTGTGAACGCGACTGCCGTTTCTGTCGCACCGGCCGGACGAGGGCGGTACACCCGATGCGCCCCATGGGCGCAATCGCGTGCCCATGGTTGCATCCCGATGCGCAGTTCTGGCAGCATCGGCCGGTGTCCGCTTGTTCGCCGCGCGCATGGCCGCGGCGTTCGACCCAGCGGCATCCGGCGGCATGCGATCGCGTTCGCGACGGGCGAAGCGATCCGGTGCGCCGGGTGTCCGGTTCCTTACCTTACCGACGTCATCCGCCATGCCGATTTCCGCTACCGACCTGATTCGCCAGTTCGACCTGCAGCCGCACCCCGAGGGCGGCTATTTCCGCGAAACCTACCGTGCGACCGATTCGGTCGTGCGTCCCGCCGACGGCGCGCCGCGCGCCGCGTCGACGGCGATCTATTACCTGTTGTGCGACGGCGCTTACTCGTCGTGGCATCGAATCCGTTCCGACGAAGTCTGGCATTTCTATGCGGGCGATCCGATCGAGGTATGGGTGCTCGACGAGCGCGACGGGTTGACGATCCACCGGCTGGGCAACCCGCTCACGCATCCGGGCACCGTGTTCCAGGCGGTCGTGCGGGCCGGGAGCTGGTTCGGCGCGCGCTGCGCGGCGCCGGAGCACGTCGCGCTCGTCGGCTGCACGGTGGCGCCGGGTTTCGAGTTCGCGGAATTCGAACTGGCCGACGCAGCCGCGCTGGCCGCCGCGTTTCCCGACTACGCGGAACACGTCGCGCGGCTTGCGCAGCGCCCGGACGCATGAGCACTACAGCGGTGCCGGCAGCCTCCTGAAGCCCGCGCCGAAGGCGCGGGTTCCGCGCGATCGCGGCCAAACCCGTTTAGAATGCCCGTCATGCACTGGTTGGCTGCGGACGTGCCGCGGCGGCCTCTGCCCAGCCGGTCCGACGGCCCTCGTCGCGCGGCCGCATGTCTTCCAGGAGCGCCGCCGTGTGGCACTTTCCCATCGCTATTCCATCGTCGCTCGGCCCGTGGGCCGTGTTCGCGAGCGTGTTGATCACGCAGCTCGGCGTGCCGGTGCCGGCCGTGCCGATGCTGATTCTCGGCGGCACGATGGCGGCAATGGGGCAGGCATCCTGGGTCAGCATGTTCGCGGCGGCGATCGGCGCGACGATGCTGGCCGATTCGCTGTGGTTCTTCATGGGCCGCACGCGCGGCCGGCGCCTGTTGAACGGCCTCGTGCGCTTCTCGCTGTCGCTCGACACCACGCTGCGTTTCGCGCGTAACGTATTCGAAAGGTACGGTGCGCCGCTGCTCGTGCTGTCCAAGTTCCTGCCGGGCCTCGGCCTCGTGTCGGCGCCGCTGCTCGGCACGACCGCGATCGGTGTCGGCGTGTTCCTGTTCTGGGATCTGGCCGGCGCGTCGCTGTGGGCCGCGTTCTGGCTGGTCGGCGGTGCGGCCATTCACGACCAGATCGTCCAGTTCGTGCTGTGGGTGCGCGCGAGCGGCGGCACGATCCTCGACGCGTTCCTCGCGATCTTCATCACGTTCCTGCTGTACCGCTGGGTGCGTCGCGTGCAGTTCCGCCGTTATCTCGCGCAGGTGCGCATCTCGCCGCCGCAACTCGTCGAGATGATGACGTCGGACGAACCGCCGCTGATTTTCGACGCGCGGCCGAAGGCGATTCGCGAGCGCGAACCGTACCGGATCGCCGGCGCGGTGCCGGTCGATCTCGATTCGCCGGACCTGCTCGACCCCGAACTGCTGAAACGGCCGATCGTCGTCTATTGCGTGTGCCCGAACGAAGCCACGGCGAAGCGGCTGATCGCGAAGATGCAGCGCAAGAAGATGATCCACAACATCCGCGCGCTGAAGGGCGGCCTCGATGCGTGGGAAAAGCACGGCTACCCGGTCGAGCCGATGCCGGCCGATCTCGACGCGTCGCGTTATTTCGTGCGGCCGGAACACGGGGCGCTCGAAGGCGAATATACGGTGCGCGCGACGCTGTCCAAATAAATCCACGCACGAGATACGCGCGCATTCGAATTCCGCCGCGGATTTCACCCGCCACGATTTCCACGAAAATCGGCTGGCGCGAAACCGCTGATCCTCCATATAATCCCGCCTGCATATTGCGTGCGCATGATCGCGCACATTCGACGCGTATTCGTTCGCGCCGAAAGCGATTGATCCCGGTGCCGTCCGTTACGCGCTCAGCCGCGTCACACGGGCCGCACGGGCGTATTCCGTGAAAGGCCCGATCCGTTTTCCGGATTGTTCCGGAAAATACGGATAATCCGCGGCAATTCCCATCGGATTGACGCAGTATCCGTGTCGTTTCTTATTTAGAAAGCGACAGCGGAGATTATTTCGTTTTCGGCATGCCGGGCTCGGCATGAACGGTCGCGCATTGACATTGACAATGACGGCGGCCCGTTCACGGCTGCCAGGAGACGGACTTGAAACAACCAGAAGACCAGTTGCACCGCGGGCTGGAAGAGCGGCACATCAACCTGATGGCGCTCGGCGCGACGATCGGCGTCGGCCTGTTCCTCGGCTCGGCCAGCGCGATCCGCGTCGCCGGCCCGGCCATCCTGCTGACCTACCTGCTGGGCGGCATCGCAATTTTCCTGATCATGCGCGCACTCGGCGAGATGGCGATCGCCAATCCCGTCGCCGGCGCATTCAGCCGCTATGCGCGCGACTACCTCGGGCCGCTGGCCGGCTACCTGACCGGCTGGACCTACTGGTTCGTGTGGATCGTCACCTGCATGGCGGAAATCACCGCGGTCGGCGTCTACATGCACATGTGGTTCCCCTCCGTGCCGAACTGGATCTGGGCGCTCGCGGCGCTCATGGCGATGGGCTCGGTGAACTTCATCGCGGTCAAGCTGTACGGTGAATTCGAGTTCTGGTTCGCGCTGATCAAGATCGTCACGATCGTGCTGATGATCATCGGCGGCGGGTTGATGATCGCGTTCGGCATCGGCAACGGCGGTGTCGCGATCGGCCTGTCGAACCTGTGGGCGCACGGCGGTTTCATGCCGAACGGCATCAACGGCGTGATCGCCGCGCTGCCGATCGTGATGTTCGCGTATCTCGGCGTCGAGATGCTCGGTCTCACGGCAGGCGAGGCGCGCAACCCGGAGAAGTCGCTGACGAAGGCCGTGAATTCGGTGTTCTGGCGCGTGCTGATTTTCTACATCGGCGCGCTGTTCGTGATCATGTCGCTCTATCCGTGGGATCAGATCGGCACGCAGGGCAGCCCGTTCGTGATGACGTTCTCGCGGCTCGGCATCCCGGCTGCCGCGGGCATCATCAACTTCGTCGTGCTGACCGCGGCGCTGTCGTCGTGCAACAGCGGCCTGTTCAGCACCGCGCGGATGCTCTACAACCTCGCGCAGCAGGGCCAGGCGCCGAGCAAGCTCGGCAAGGTCAACCGCAACGGCGTGCCGGTGTACGGCGTGATCGTATCGGTCGCGCTGCTGCTGATCGGCGTGCTGCTCAACTATCTCGCGCCGCAGCACGTGTTCACGTGGCTCACGTCGGTGTCGACGTTCGGCGCGATCTGGACGTGGTGCGTGATCCTGATCGCACAGATGCGCTTTCGCCGCACGCTGTCGGCCGACAAGATCGCGCGCCTGCCGATCCGCGTGCCGTTCTATCCGCTCGGTTCGTTCGTCGCCCTCGGTTTTCTCGTGCTGGTCGTCGTGCTGATGGCGTTCACGCCCGACACGCGCGTCGCCCTCGTGATCGGGCCGGTCTGGATCGTGCTGCTCGGCATCGCGTATGCACTGTTCTACGCGAACCGTCCGGCGGCATCGGTGCCGACGAAGTCGTAAGCGGCGCGGGCAGGGGCCCGCGCGACCCTTGATCGCGATCATGCACGCGCGGGCCGGACGTCCTATGCTGAACGCATCGATTGTCCGCGCTTCGCGTGACACCCCGCCGATCCCCGCGACCGCGGCGGCCGTCCGGCCGCCGCGCGCCGCTTCCGCGCGAAGCTCCCGTCGTCGTTCCACGACGACGCGCACGCACGGAGGCCTTCGCCATGCAGCTTGCCCAGCCCATCCCGACGCTTGCGCGGATCGCGCTGGCCGTCGATCCGACGCCCGAATCGCTGTCCGCCGCACGCTACGCGCGCACGCTGCTGCGTCCCGGCATGCGATTGCGCATCGTCTGCGCAATCGACAACCCCCGCCTCGTATTGCCCGACATCCCGCGCATCGACGCGCTGCTGACGTCCGCGCGCGAGGACATGATGCGCGAAGCGCAAGCCACCAACGAGCGGATCGCCGCGCTGTTCGCCGATAGCGGGATCGAGGTCGAGCAGGCCATCGTCGATACGTCGGTGACGGGCGGCTCGGTGGCCGATGCACTGGTGAACGATACGTCGGAATGGCGCGCGGACGTGCTGATAGTCGGCGCGAATCCGCATCACGGGCTGCTGCGGCTCGTCGAAGGCGCGATGTCGGACACGCTGACGACACGCGCGCGCTGCGCGCTGCTGATCGTGCCGGCCGCCTATGCGCTGCCGTCGAATGGCGGCCTGCAGCGGCTGATGTTCGCGGTCGACGGCAGCGAGCCGTCGCTGCACGCGGTGCGCGTCGGGCTCGGCTTCGCGACGCCGACAACGTTGCTGTACGCGGCATACGTGATCGATCGCGCGGTTCGTCTGACGGATATCGTGCCGGTGCGCGCGCTCGAGGATGCCTATCGCGCGGAGGGCGAGGATGCACTCGCGAAGATCGGCCCGCTGTTCCATGCGACCGGGAACCCGACCAAGCGCGGTATTGTCGAAACCCGCCCGACCAGCGACGACGTCGCCCATGCACTGATGCGCGACGCCGTGCACTGGCGTGCCGAACTGCTGGTGGTCGGCACGCACGGCCGGCGCGGCATCGCCGCCTGGCTGATCGGCAGCGTCGCGCGTCGCGTGGCGCATCTCGCCCAGGTGCCCGTGCTGCTCGTGCGCGGTACCGAGTAAATCGCGCGGTGTCGAGATCGAAACCGGCCTGGTTTGATCTGCATCAGAAATGGCGCAAGTATCGCGTGAGACATTGACGGAACAACCGGCCGCGCGGCCGGTCTGTCGTGCATGCACCGCGTAGCCGCGCGAGCGTCGAAGGCCGTGATCGACGGTGCATTCCATCATTT
This sequence comes from Burkholderia sp. ZZQ-2, assembly GCF_050768715.1. NCBI lineage: Bacteria > Pseudomonadati > Pseudomonadota > Betaproteobacteria > Burkholderiales > Burkholderiaceae > Burkholderia > Burkholderia sp. ZZQ-2. The sequence continues at coordinate 82,587 of NZ_LDVA01000058.1, forward strand.
TCCGGAGCCGCGACGTGCGATGCACGGCACGCGTCATCCGGCCGAGAACTCTCTGGCACGAGGGTAGGCAGCCGTCGGCTGCCTTGGAGGACGGGCGGGGTGCAAGTCACCCCGTCCGCTTTCCGCGTTGGTGTTGTCGTTGGCCCCGTCTGAAGTGCATTCCCCGCAGGAATCGTTGTCATTGCGACCGTGTGGAACGGCGCGTGGTGATGCGTGATGGCGCGCGGTTGCGCCGATGCGAAGCGGTGAGGGTCGCGGCCGGCTCACCGTTGCCGCGCCGTCGTCCTACAGGCACGGCGTGCGGCAGGCGCTGCCGACGTTGCGCGGTGAGCAGCCATTGCACGGCCCCCGTGCCGTGCCGGCCGCTTGCCCGCTCAGCCGGTGCGAAGCATCGACCGCAAGTCGTGTCGCCGGCCTGCGCCGCGGCGTACCCGCGGGCGCTGACGCGCGACGTGCAGCGGCGCGCATAGGCCGCATGTACGGTTGCGCAGGCGGTTTGCATGCGGCCAGCCGGGGCGCGCCTTGCGGCGTGCCTCGACCGCGGCCGGCGCGTCGGGTGCGGCCCGTGCGCACAGTGCCGCGGCGAACCGTTGCAGCGCGAGAACCGAGCCCGCGACGCTCTGGTACTTCTCGCGGCCGATCTGCCCGTCGAGCGTGACGAGCAACCCGGCTTCGCGAGCAAGTGCAAGCAAGGTGTCGATATCGTCCGACGGACGGTTGCCGGCCGGCACGGCCTGGGCGGGCAGGGCGCGTGCGTTGCCCGACGCGCGCCGTTGGCCGTCCCGGCCCGGTAAGTTGCGATGTGCCATGGTTGGTCTCCTGCGCCAGGCCCCGCATGCCGGCTCGACGGCCGGCTGAGCGATGACCTGTATGAACGTTTCGTCCATGTCACCAGTATCGTGGGGCGCCGGTACCCTGCCAAGCAGCGTGCGCTGAACTCGCTGTCAGGGATTGCGCGGTGCGTATCGGAATCCGCTGACACGCAGGGCGCCCGATCGGCCGTCCGGGCGACGATCCGGCCCGTTCGTTCCGACGAATGGCCGGCGCGTGGCGCAGCGCGCTTGACGCATGATTTCGGCCGGTCTAAGTTCGCGGATGCATCGGCGTCGAGCAGCGTCCCATCGTTCGCCCGCCAGCCGGTGCCGCGCCCCGGGGTGGCGTGGCAGGTTTCCAGTCTCGTTCGCGAGCCGTTTGCGCCGCGAATCTTGCGCGGCCGGTTCGGGGACGGATCGGCACGGCGGCACGCAACGTGCCGTTGATCGCGCGCAAACACGCGCCGGCGCATCGCACGCCGCGCGGCCGTTCAGTCTTTAAGCTTCCAGTACCTTCTTCTTTTCGTTCCTCGACCGTCAGGAGTCTGTCGATGTCCAAGGACAGTTTGCTCGATTCACTCAAGGAAGCCGCCAGGCAGCGCGCGATCGGCGCGGATCAGTTGCGTGCGATGCTCGACGACGAAGTGCGCGTATTGTCGTCCGACGCGCGGGTGCACGATTACATCCACGTGTTCGCGATCCGGCACCTGCGCGAACGGATGCGCCGGCAGGACGAGCTCGACAACGACACGCGGGCCGACGGGCCGCCCGCGGAAGCCGATCCGCGTCCGGGCCATCGCCTGTGACGGGCGCGCGCCGCAACTGATGACGCGGGCGCGGCGCGATCCGTCGCCGCGCCACGGCCGGGTTCCAATCGACACGCATGCTCCGTCGACCGGGAACCGGCCTGTCTCGACCTCCTTTTCGACTCATCCTGCCCAAGCGCGCAGGTACCGTCGTCGCGTCCCGGCAGCGTGCGCGCGCGTCGCAGGACCGCGCAGCCATCCTGACGATTCGCCGACGATCCGCTGACGATCGGCATTGCGTTTTGTCAGACGTTTCACTGAATTGTCACAGTGGCCTCAAGTAAGCGGCGCGATTGCCGTTTACCCGGTGAATTCGTCCACCGGGCGTTCGCGCTCCCTTACCGAGTCGTTGCCATGTTCTCGTCCATCCGCGCCCGCATTCTCGCCGCGTGCGTCGCCATCGTCGTATTCGCGCTCGTCGCCACCACGCTCATCAACTACTTCATCGCGCGCTCGTACAACGACGACGCAATCGACCGCAACCTGACCTCCGTCGCAAGCGGACACGTGGTCGGGATCGCCGACTGGGTCGCCACCCGGAGCCGGATGATCGCGTCGCTGCAGGATGCCGCGCTGACGCCCGATCCGCTGCCGGTGTTCAAGCAGATGGCCACGGCCGGCGGCTTCACGAACGTCTACGCGGGCTACGCAGACAAGGCGTTCCACTTCTCCGACCCGACCGGCATCCCGCCCGACTACGATCCGACCGGCCGCCCGTGGTACAAGCAGGCCGCGCAGGCCGGCAAGCCGGTCGTCACGCCGCCTTACGTCGATGCCGGCACGGGCAACCTCGTCGTCACGTTCGCGGTGCCGATCCTGCGCGACGGTACGCTGAAGGGCGTCGTCGCCGCCGACGTCGCAATGGACACCGTGATCGCGAACGTGAAGTCGATCCACCCGACGCCCGCAAGCTTCGGGATGTTGATCGACAGCAGCGGCCATGTGGTCGCGCACCCGGACCCGAAGCTCACGCTGAAGCCGGTCGCCGACGTGTCGCCCGAACTCGGCGCGACGAACGGCGCGACGATCGCGGCCGCGACCGCGCCGGTCGAGGTGAGCGTCGGCGGCGACGCGAAGCTGGTGCGCGCGCGCCCCGTGCCGGGCACCGACTGGTACGCGCTGGTGCTGCTCGACAAGTACGAGGCGACGGCCGGGATGCGCTCGCTGCTGACCGCTTCGCTGATCACGCTGCTCGTGATCGTCGGCGTCGCGTCGCTGATCATCGGCGCGATCACCGCGACCGCGTTCCGCCGCCTGTCGCAAGTGCGCCAGGCCATGGCCGCGATCGGCTCGGGTGCCGGCGACCTGACGCAGCGCCTGCCGGCCGACGGCCGTGACGAAGTGGCCGACATCGCACGCTCGTTCAACAGCTTCGTCGACAAGCTGAACGACGTGATGCGCGAGATCCGCGATGCGAGCGAATCGGTGCGCACGGCCGCGAACGAGATCGCGGCGGGCAACCAGGACCTGTCGTCGCGCACGGAATCGGCGGCGGCGAGCCTCGAGGAAACGGCCGCATCGATGGAAGAGATCACCGCGACCGTCGGCCAGTCGGCGGCGGCGGCCGGCCAGGCCGACGAACGCGCGGCAGCCGCGTCGCGGATCGCGTCGCACGGAGGTGTGGTCGTGTCGGACGTCGTCGCGACGATGGAGAAGATCGAGGAAGCGTCGGGCCGGATCGGCGACATCATCGGCGTGATCGACGGGATCGCGTTCCAGACCAACATCCTCGCGCTGAATGCGGCCGTCGAAGCGGCGCGCGCGGGCGAGCAGGGCCGCGGCTTCGCGGTGGTCGCCCAGGAAGTGCGCAGCCTCGCGCAGCGCAGCGCGCAGGCCGCGCGCGAAGTGAAGGTACTGGTCGAATCGACGGTCGCGAGCGTGTCGGCCGGGTCCGGGCAGGTGCGTCAGGCCGGCGATACGATGCGCGAGATCGTCTCCAACGTGTCGAACGTGACGACGATCATCTCCGAGATCACGCACGCGGCGAACGAGCAGACGCGCGGCATCCAGGAAGTGAATCGCGCCGTGACGCAGCTCGACGAAATGGTGCAGCAGAACGCGGCGCTCGTCGAACAGTCGACCGCCGCCGCGACCGCACTGCAGTCGCAGGCGAACGCGCTCGCGACCACGGTCGGGCGGTTCAAGGTCGCGTAATCCTGTTGCGCACCGCGCAACCGCGGCATGCGGTGCGCGGGCGACACGGCCGCGCCGCTCAGGAGCGGCCGTTGTCGCGCATCAGCGCGAGCCGGTTGTAGAGCGTTTTCAGGCTGATGCCGAGCGCTTTAGCGGCGCGCGGCTTGTTGCCGTCGAAGTGGCGCAGCGTCGCCGCGATGAAGCGCTGCTGCGCATGGTGCAACGTCGCGCCGAGCGGCAGCGCCATCGTGTCCTCCGACAGACGCTCGGGCGGCACCGCCGGCTTCGGCAGCGTGACGTCGATGCCTTCGTCCGACAGGATGTACGCGCGCTCGATCGTGTTGTGCAGCTCGCGGACGTTGCCGGGCCACGAATACGCGCGCAGTGCCGCGATCGCCGCGTCGGTCAGCCGCTTGTGCGCGCGGTGCCGCGCGTTGAGCGCGTCGACGAACTCCAGCGCGATCGTCTCGATGTCGCTGTCGCGCTGGCGCAGCGGCGGCACGTACAGCGCGAACGCGGCGAGGCGATAGAACAGGTCCTCGCGCAGCCGGCCGTCGCGCACGGCTTCGGCCGGGTTGTGGCGCGTGGCCGACACGATGCGCACGTCGAGCGGAATCGGCTCGGTGCCGCCCACCCGGACGATCGCATTCGATTCGAGCGCCCGCAGCAGCTTCACCTGCAGCGACGCGGGCATTTCCGCGATCTCGTCGAGCAGCAGCGTGCCGCCGCGCGCGGCTTCGAAGAAACCTTCCCGCTGCGCGATCGCGCCGGTAAAGCTGCCCTTCTCGTGCCCGAACAATTGCGATTCCGCGATATCGGGCGGAATCGCGCCGCAGTTCACGGGCACGAACGGGCCGTCGCGCCGGGCACTGAGATCGTGCAGCCGGCGCGCGACGATATCCTTGCCGACCCCGCTTTCGCCGGCAATCATCACGCTGGCGCGGGTCGGTGCAATTTTTTCGATGCGGCCGAGCAGCGTGCGCATCGCGGACGAACGGCCCGACAAACGGCGGGCGTCTGCACGCTGCTTCGAACGGTTTGCGGTATCTCCCATCGGCATTAGCGGGTCGTTTTGAAAATCGGCATCACCCGTTCCGTTGATTGCAATATTTATCATCGACAGCGAAACGACCACGAAGGTGCCGCGGAATAGAAATATCCAATGTGCGTGGCGGGGGCGGAAGAAACAGGCCATCGATTCACGGCACGAATCGCGGCACTTCAGAGGTCCAGGCGCGCATCGGTGCTTTTTTACAGCGCGCCGATGAAAAAGACGGTCGCGATGTTTTGCGTCGATGCGTACCCCGATACCGGCCGGCGCCCGACCGGCCGCGGCCTTCGGAGCAGCCCGGCAGGCTGGCGCCGGCCGGCCGCCTGAAGCACGCAGCGGGCATGTCGCTTGCGGGTGCCATCAGGCTCGCCCGGCACGCTCGACGGCAGGCTGGTCGACAAGCGGCATGACGCCGTGCGACGGGAGCCGGCGCGAGGCAAGGATGCAATGAGGACCCTGACCCGTGAGCTGTTACGGCAGGGTGCATGGGTCGTGCTGGCCGTCGGGCTGGCGTCCGCGCTGCAGGCGTGGACGGTTCGCGTCGTCGGCGGGCACGCGCCATTTGCGCCGCTGCCTTTCTATGCAGGCGTTGCGGCCGTCGCATGGCTGGCGTCGTTCGGCGGCGGCCTGGTCGCGGCCGCCGCGAGTGTGGCCGTGATCTGCGCGCTCTGGTGGCGCAACGCGCCGCTGGCCACGCTGCTCGAGCAGGCCGGCGCGTTCGTCGCGATCAGCTTCGTCGAGTGCGTGCTCGTGATGGCCGTGAAGCCGCTGCTCGCGAGCGATCGTCTCCGCGAATTCCATGACGATGGCGACGCCGCTGCCCGCGAGCCGCATGGCGAGCCTTCGCCGGCCGCGCGCGTGCCCGTACCCGACGACGGCCTGCTGCGCCGGGTGGTCGACGCGTCGCCCGACGCGATCGTCGGCGTCGATACCGCACACCGGATCACGAGCTGGAACCCGGCGGCGCGACGGATCTTCGGCATCGATGCGGCGCAGGCCGCCGGGCTCGACGTCGCCGAGCTGATCGCGCCGCGCTGGTTGCGGCGGCATCCGCTGTCCGGATCGTTCGCGACGCTACGTGCGCCGGTCGGTCCGTTCGACGTGCTGTGCGTGCGGCGCGACGGCGGCCGCTTTCGTGCGACTTTCGCCGCGTCGCCGATCGTCGATGCGCGGGGCGACTGCACGGGGCTGTCGATGACGCTGCGCGACGCGCACGAACGGCGCCGCGGCGAACGGCGCAACATGCGCTCGCTGCGCGGCGCGCGCGACGCACGCGCACAGGCGGATGCGTCGAACCGGCTGAAGGACGAACTGCTGGCCACGGTGTCGCACGAACTGCGCACGCCGCTGAACGTGATCTACGGCTGGGTCGAGGTACTGCGCAACGTCGACGGCGACGGGCTCGCGCAACAGGCGGTCGACGCGATCGACCGCAGCGCGCGGTCGCTGTCGCACATGGTGGCCGACCTGCTCGACGCGTCGTCGCTCGCGACGGGCCGATTGCGCCTCGAGCGCGTGCCGGTCGATCTCGTGCGGATCGTGCGCGATGCCATGCGGGAACTCGACGCGACGGCGCAGGCGAACGGGCTCGACCTCTCGACGAAATACGAAATGGCGACCTGCGTGATTCCGGCGGATCGCGAGCGCGTGCGCCAGATCCTGTCGAACCTGCTGTCGAACGCGATCAAGTTCACGCCGTCCGGCGGCCGCGTCGTCGTGTCGCTGACCCGGGCGGGCGAGCGTGTGCGGCTGTCGGTCGCCGACACGGGGCAGGGTATTGCGCCGGAATACCTGCCGCACCTGTTCGAGACATTCAGCCGGCCCGAACGCGCATTCGCATCGCCGAGGCGCGGCCTCGGGCTCGGCCTGTCGATCGTGCGCAACATCGCGCAACTGCACGGCGGCGAAGTCGTCGCGACGAGCGCGGGCACCGGGCGCGGGACGACCGTCACGGTCACGCTGCCGACCCGGTGGGATGTCGACGATCCGGCCGAGGACCTGCTGCACGCGGCGGGCACGCCGGATACGGTGGCGCTCGACGGCCGGCGCGTGCTCGTCGTCGACGACGACGCGACCTCGCGCGCGAGCCTCGCCGCGGCACTCGAAACAATGGGCGCACAGGTGTCGACCGCGCAATCGGGGCACGACGCACTCGAAGTGGTGGAACAGGATGCGCCGAACGTCGTGCTGTCGGATCTCGCGATGGCCGACGGCGACGGTTTCTGGCTGCTCGACCGCATCCGTCATTTGCCGGGCGGCAGCGGACATCTGCCCGTCGTCGCGGTCACGGCGCACGCCGGCAACGCCGACCGGCACCGCGTGATGGCCGCCGGCTTCGACGCGTATCTGTGCAAGCCGGTGGACATGCCGACGCTGGCGAGCGTGATCGCCGATGTCGCGCCGGATGCCGGGCACGATCGGAACCCGCATGACCGGTAGCGCCAGGTAGCCGGGGCATCCGGCGATATCGACGTGCAGGTTCGCCATCGCGTGGCCGAACTGACGGGCAGCGTACCCGACGAACTGCAGCGCACGACGTCGACGGCGTGAGCGGCGTGTTCGACAGGCGGCAGATCCGCCGGAAGCAACGTGAGGCACCGGCAAAGCACCGGGCCGGTCGCGCGCCGCGTGCGCGCGGCCCGGTCCGGTACTTTACCGGGCAGGAGGGATCGACATGGACACCATCATTGCCGGCCGTTTTTCGACGCTCGAGCAGGCGCAACATTGCGCGGAGCAACTGCGCGGCCACCTCGTGCATCGGGACGACGTGAAAGTCTTCTTTCTCAATCCGCCCGGGCAGCACGCGCTGTTCTGGCTCGGCGGCGACGCGTATGCGGATTCCGCCGCGCGGCCGGGCGGGAAGGGCGCGCTGGCGGGTGTGGCGATCGGGGCGACTGCCGGGCTGGCCGGAGCCGCGCTGCTCTACGTGGGCGGATTCCATTCGCCGCATGCATGGGTCGGCGTGCCGCTGGTCGGTGGTTACGTCGGCGCGTTGTGCGGCGCGCTCGGCAAGATGCGCGGCGATGCGCCGGAGGGCCGCGGCGCGCTGCAGCAGTGCGAGAACGGTGTCGTGCTCGCCGCGCATGTGACGCGACGCACGAGGGTGTTCGCCGAGCGGACGATGCTCGCCGCCGGCGCGCTGTCGGTGGAGCGAACCGAGGGGGCGTGGCGGCACGGCGCGTGGACCGATTTCTTCACGTCGTCCCGGCGCCCGGCGTGACGGGAGCCCGCGCGACCGGCCCGTGCCGTCGCGACATACGGAGGTCGGGATGAAAGCGAACCGAGCCCGCCGGCCGGCGGCGACCGTGCTGGCCGCGACCGTCGGCCTGCTGGCCGCCGCGTTTCCGCCGGCCCAGGCGTCGCCCGCTTCGTCGACGCAGGTCGGGCCCGGTGTGATCCGCCCCGGCACGACGGCCGACGAGGCTGGCATGACGCAGCGGCCGACCGGTATCGATGCCGAGTTCGTCGACAAGGCCGGCATGATCGGCAAGGTGGAGCGGCAGGCCAGCCAGCTCGCGCTCGACCGCTCGTCGAACCCGGACGTGAAGGCGTTCGCGCGCCGGATGGTCGACGATCACCGACGGATCGCCGGCGAATTGCAGCAACTCGGGGCGGCCAAGGGCCTGCCGGTGCAGTCGCGGATGCTCGTCGATCCGGCCGTCACGGCATTGAGAACCAGGGAGGGGCGTGCGTTCGACACGGCCTATGTCGCGCTGGCGGGCCCGCGCGCGCTTGAAGCGGCGATCCGGCTCTACGAAGCAGAGGCACGGAACGGCCGCGATCCGCAGCTTCGCGCGTTCGCGGCCAACACGCTGCCGATGCTCAACGCGCATCTGGCAGCCGCCCGGCAACTCGAGCGGACGGTGGCGGCCGCGCACTGACCGACGATCGCGTTACCGCTTGCCGCCTTCCGGACCTTCCGGCGACGCCTCGTACGGCGGCGAGTCGAGCGCCGTTTCGCCTTCCTCGATGAGCCAGTACGGCGAACTGCCGTAGTACGCATGCAGCGCCTCGGCCCAGTCCGGATCGGCCATTGCCGGCCAGCGATTCCTGTCGAAGCCGGGGGCTTCGCGCACCCGTTCGGTGGCCACGGGCAGCACGAAGCATTGGCGCTCGACGTCGAGCACGAGTACGTTCCACGGCACCGCGAGCAGCTTGTCGCCGATCCCCGGCCGGCCGCGTGACGAAACGACCGCATACGCGACGCGGCCGGAACGCACGTCGAGCATGATGTCGTCGACCTGGCCGATGTCGTCGCCGTCCATCGTCAGCACGCGATCGCCTTCGAGCGTGCGGGCGGCCATCACGTCGGGCCCCGGCCCGCCGCCGGTCGTGCGGCGGTCGTCGCCGACGATGCGCGTGGCGTCGCGTGACGGTCTGTCGGTTGTCATCGAACACCTCCTGGTCGAAGCGGCACCCGGGCGGGTCGCCGATATGAACGGCGCCGGTCAGCGCCGGCGCGGCAGCGACACGTCCTCGAGCGTATTGGCCAGTTCGTCGCGCTCGGGGCCGCCCGCGCGCGTCGCGATGTCGCCGAGCGACACCATGCCGACCAGCCGCCGGTGACGGTCGAGTACCGGCAATCGATGCAGCTGCACGTCGGCCATCCGCTGCTGGACGTCGCCGACACCGTCGTCCTCGACGCACCATTGCACGGGCCTCGACGCAACCGCCTGCACCGGCGTATCGAACGAATGGCCGTGCGACAGCCCGCGCACTGCAAGGTCGCGGTCGGTCACGATCGCGACGAGTTCGTCGCCGTCGCAAACGGGCAGTACGCCGATATCGAAGCGCCGCATCAGCTCGGCCGCGTGGCGAATCGTGTCGGTCGGCGCGACGCACACCACGTCGCGCGACATGATCTCGGTGACGCGATACATGAAGCCTCCTTCGTGAGCGGGACGATGTGCAAGCAGACGGCGTGCCGCGCGCGTGACACACACGCCGGGGCACACGCCGGGCCTCGACGGCCGTGCGACGGAGAAATTTGCCAGCCCGCTTGTACATCTTCCACGGCGCAAGCCGCGAACGGGGCCGTACAGGGTGTCAGTGGCCGATGCCCGTCATCGCGACGATCACGAGCACCACTGCGCTTTCGATTGCCGCCAGCGCCGCGACGCCGGCGGCGCCGCTGATTTCATGCCATCTGCGTTCAAGGCGTTTCATCAGATCAACTCCGGATTGCTCCGGCCTGCCGCTGCACCGCCGCGCAGCGCGAGCCGGGTGCCGCCGTCAGCCGTGATCGCGGGGCGGGGAAGGAACGTGCGGCGCGCGGCGTTCGTGCTCGCCGGACGGCCTGGCAGGGTCGATACGGGTCGCGCCGCCAACGGCGGGCGGGTCGCTGGCCGGAAACGTCTCCTCGAGTCCCTCGTCGATGCGCTCCTCCGTCTTGTCTTTCGACGGCGGGCGCGACGTGGCGAGCCAGAGCAGTCCGGCAGCCGGTGGCACGGCGTGGTGGCGGCCGGGGGCGTGAACGGTCATGGTCGAACCTCCTTGATGGCGATTGAAGGCGCAAGCGCCGTGCCCGTCATGCTTCGGCGGCACGGCGCTTGCGCGCCGGGGGCGGGGACGGGGTGCGGCCACGAGGCACGCGCCGTCGGCGGGAACGAGAGGACAACGTGATGGATGCATCCAGGGAAAGGATACGTTACGACGCGAACGTGTGCGGCGGCGATTTCGGTCACGTGCGCGAGTGCTTCGACACGTGGAAACGCGAATCGCTGGTCTACCGGCCCGAGCGGCGCATGTTCGACGGCAAGGACGAGGTACGCGAACTGAACCGCACCGTCTACGACGGCCCGGAGCGCGCGCAGCGGGCGCTCGTCGAACAATGCGCGCCGTCCGACCCGTACGCGCTCGCGGTGCAGCTGACCGCGGAAGGACGCACGATGTGGCTGGTGATGGCGGCCTACGACGACTGAGCGAAGCCGCCGACGTTCGCCGTGCGACAGCAGGCATGCTGCTTGCGCGCTCGCCGCGCCATCGAAATGCGCACGCCGCCGCGCAGGAGCGACATGAATATGCCATCCATGCTGCACCGCCCCGAGCCGACGACTCCCGACGTCGACCCGGACCCGCCGCCGCCCGGACACGACGATCCGGTCGACCCGCCGGTGCCTGACGGGCTGCCGCAGGGCGACCCGCCGTCGAACCCGCCGCCGATGCGGATGCCGGGCGGAAGCGGTGCACCGCGACCGGCCGCGCGAACCTTGAAAAGGAGGACCGTCATGGACATTCACGTGCAATCGCCAGACAAGCGCGCGATCGCTCAGGTGCTGGGCCGCTATTTCGAATCGCGTTCGCTGCGCTATCACATCGAGGAACTGCCGGGCGGCGTGCTGCAGATCGGCTATCGCGCCAGCGGCCGCCCGGCTGCCGTCACCGTGTCGTTCGACGATGCCGCGTACGACACCTATACGCACTGGGATGCGAGCCAGAAGCAGCTGGCGCTCGGCCGGCTCGCCGACGGCTTCTCGCGGATGATGTCGTCACGCAGCCCGGCCGCGCTGGCCGGCGACTATCACGTCGAACGATTCTGATTCGTCCCTGCCACGCCGCTCGATCCCCACGCAGGGCAAAGTGCCCGCGCGCAGCGGGCGCTTTGCGTCTGCGTGCGCGTCGCGTAGGATGTCCGTTAATTCAGCACACGCTACGTTCGTGCCGCAGCCTGGCAGCCGCTGCGGCCGAAGAGGCGCGATGCGCTTTCCCTCAGGTTCGTTTCGCGCAACCGACGGAGACCACCTTGGCCACAGTTGCTCGCCTGTTGCTGTCACCCGGCGCACGCCGGTTCGTTTCCGGCCTGTCGGCGTGCGCGGCGCTTGCCGCGGCCGGCACCCGCGATGCGTCGGCCCAGACGCCTTCGCCGCTCGGCGAGTGGCAATACTCGGCGGGGGTGCCGCTCGAAAAACTGTTCGACCCGAACATTTCCACGTGGAATATCAGCGTGGGCGCTGCGATGACCCTGCAGCCGCGCTATGCGGGCTCCGACCGCTATCGCGTGATGGGCGGCCCGAACCTCGACATCCGCTATCGCGACCTGTTCTTCCTGTCGACGGGCGAGGGGCTCGGCGCGAACGTGCTGCGCGGGCCGAACTGGCGCGTGAGCCTGTCCGTCGGTTACGACCTCGGGCGCCGCTCGGCCGACGATATCCAGCACCTGAACGGCCTCGACAACATCAACGCGGCGCCGGTGATGAAACTGGCGGCCGATTACGTGATCTCGAAGGAGTTTCCGCTCGTGCTGCGCGCGGATATCCGGCGCAGCATCGGCGGCTCGAACGGCTGGGTCGGCGATTTCTCCGCGTACATGCCGCTGCCGGGCAGCAACGAGCATTTCTTCTGGTTCGCGGGGCCGACCGTGTCGTTCGCCGATTCGCGCTACATGAACAGCTGGTTCGGCGTGAACCAGGGGGCCGCCGCGCGTTCGGGGCTGCCGGCGTATTCGTCGGGGGCCGGGATCAAGTCGTACGGTGCGGGCGTGACCATGGCCTGGTTCGTGAACAAGCACTGGTTCATCACGATCGACGGCGCGATCGAGCAGCTCGTCGGCCGCGCCGCGCGCAGCCCGATCACGCAGCAGTCGACCAACGGCGTGTTCGACATGTCGGTGAATTACCAGTTCTGAGCGGGGCCGGGCAGCAAACGAGGCGATCGGGGCAGCGGCATTTCCCGTCACATTTGATATGATTCAGACCTGTACAAATGTACAGTGATCAATCCCCGTGACGCCTGCTTCGCCGACGCCCCCGGCGTTTTACTACCTGACCAATTTCGAACGCGCGCTGGCCTGGCTCGGCGCGCGTTACGACGACCTGTTCGATGCGCACGAGCACGCGTTCGTCCGGCAGTTCGCCGCGCTGCCGCAGGCGTCGCGCGCGCTGCTCGTCCGGATGCTGATGCGCAACGGCTCCGATTTCCGCGCGAGCAAGCTCGTGTACGACGAAATCGGCTGCGCGCTCGACGCGGCCGCGCCGCTCGTCGAACTCGGCTGGGTCGATCCGGCCCCCGCGCTGACGCTCGACGAACTGTTCGCGCTGTCGACCAAGGCCGATCTGCTGCGTATCTTCCCGGCACTCGCCGCGCATGCGGGCGAGCGCAAGCCCGAGTGGCTCGAACGGCTGCGGCCCGCGCACGACATCGCGCAACCGCTCGACGCGTGGTGCGCGCAGGCCGGCGACCGCGTGCTGCGCGTGACGGTCGGCGCGCTGTGCGACCGGCTGCGCCTGATGTTCTTCGGCAATCTCCACCAGGACTGGAGCGAATTCGTGCTCGCCGATCTCGGCGTGTTCCAGTACGAAAGCGTGCCGATCGCGCCGTCGTCGCGCGCGTTCCAGCAGCGCGGCGACGTCGACGCGTATCTCGCGCTGCAGACGTGCCGCGATGCGCTCGACGCGTGGCCCGACGATCTGCCGTTCGACGATCTGGTGCACGCGATCGACGCGGTCGGCTGCGCGCAGCCCTGGCTCGCGACGCGTCGCGCGAAGCTGCTGTTCGCACTCGGGCAGACGTGCGAGCGCCGGGCCGACTGGGCCGGCGCGCTCGACGCGTATGTGCGCAGCGCCTGGCCCGGCAGCCGCCATCGGCGCATCCGTGTGCTCGAACGCTGCGGGCGTGACGACGATGCGCTCGCGCTGGCGCTCGAGGCGTGCGGCGGTTTCGAGAGCGACGAGGAGCGCCAGCGTGTCGAGCGCATGCTGCCGCGCCTGCAGCGCCGGCTCGGCCGGCGCGTCGAACGCGCGGCCCCGGCGGCGGACGTGCCGCGCGAAACGCTCGTGCTCGCGCGCCCCGATGCATTCGTCAGTGTCGAATTCGCGGTGCGCGACCATCTCGCGCAACCGGCTGCGCCGGTCCATTACGTCGAAAACACGCTGATCAATTCGCTGTTCGGGCTGCTGTGCTGGGAACCCGTGTTCGCCGCGGTACCCGGCGCGTTCTTCCATCCGTTCCAGCGCGGCCCGGCCGACCTGCACGCGCCCGATTTCGCCGCGCGCCGTGCGGACGCATTCGCCGCGTGCTTCGCGCAACTCGATTCGGGCGCTTATCGCGAGACGATTCGCCGGCATTTCGCGACGAAAGCGGGGCTGCAATCTCCGTTCGTGTTCTGGGGCGTGCTGAGCGACGCACTGCTCGACGAGGCGCTTGCGTGCCTGCCGCCGGAGCATCTGCGGCTGTGGTTCACGCGCCTGCTCGCGGATGTCCGCAGCAACCGTTCGGGGCTGCCCGATCTCGTCCGCTTCTGGCCCGGCGAGCGCCGCTACGAACTCGTCGAGGTGAAAGGCCCCGGCGACCGCCTGCAGGACAACCAGACGCGCTGGCTCGCATACTGCGTCGCGCACGGCATTCCGGTGCGCGTGATCGATGTCGAGTGGGCCGGCGCGGACGTCGTGCCCGTCGAAGCGGCGGGCCTGTCCGCATGAGCTACGTCGTCGCGGTGCGGGCGATGTGCGAGTTCACCGCGCGGCGCGGCGATCTCGACCTGCGCTTCACGCCCGCGCCCACCGCGCTCGAAGGCATCGCCGGCCACGGCGCGGTCACGTCGAACCGCGGTGCTCGCTACGAAACCGAGATCGCGCTGACGGGCACGTGGGGCACGCTCACCGTGCGCGGCCGCGCGGACGGCTACGATCCGGCGGCGAACCGCCTCGAGGAAATCAAGACCTTCCGCGGCAGCCTCGACGCGATGCCCGCCAACCACCGCGCACTGCACTGGGCGCAGGCGAAGGTCTACGCGCACCTGATGTGCGACGCGCGCGGCCTCCCGGAAATCGATGTCGCGCTCGTCTATTTCGACATCGTGTCCGAGCGCGAGACGGTGCTGACGCAAACGCTGGGGGCTGCAGAGCTCGCGGCGTTCTTCGCCGAGCAGTGCGCGTGCTTCGTCGGCTGGGCCGAACGCGAGACGGCGCACCGCGCGGCGCGTGACGCGGCGCTGCGCGCGCTCGCGTTTCCGCACGGGCAGTTCCGCAGCGGCCAGCGCGAGCTGGCAGTGGCCGTCTATCGCGCGGCCCGCGACGATCGTTGCCTGATGGCGCAGGCGCCGACCGGCATCGGCAAGACGCTCGGCACCGTGTTTCCGCTGCTGAAGGCCTGCGGCGAGGGCGAGCTCGACCACGTGTACTTCCTGACCGCGAAAACGCCCGGCCGCGCGCTCGCGCTCGAAGCGGCGGCGACGCTCGGCGCCGGCACGCCCGCGCTGCCGCTGCGCGTGCTGGAACTCGTTGCGCGCGACAAGGCGTGCGAGCATCCCGACAGTGCGTGCCACGGCGAGTCGTGCCCGCTCGCGAAGGGTTTCTACGACCGGCTGCCGGCCGCGCGCGACGCGGCGATCGAGGCCGGGCTGCTCGACCGCGACACCGTGCGCGCGGCCGCGCTCGCGCACGACGTCTGCCCGTATTACCTGTCGCAGGAGCTCGCGCGCTGGTCCGACATGGTGATCGGCGACTACAACTACTACTACGACGGCAGCGCGATGCTGCACACGCTCGCGCAGCAGAACCAGTGGCGCGTCGGCGTGCTCGTCGACGAAGCGCACAACCTGCTCGATCGTGCGCGCAAGATGTACAGCGCATCGCTCGATCCGTTCGCATTCGCGGCCGCGCGCGAGTCCGCACCCGCCGCGCTGCGCAAGGCCTTCGACCGGCTCGCCCGCGCGTGGGGCACGGTCAACCGCGCGCAGGCCGAGCGTTATGCCGCGTATCCGGAGATACCGGGCCCGATCGTGTCGGCGTTGCAGAACCTCGTCGCGGCGGTCGGCGAGCACCTGGCCGACGCACCGCGCGCGAACGGCGACGTGCTGCTGCGGTTTCATTTCGAGGCGATCCAGTTCGGCGTGCTCGCCGAAGCGTTCGACAGTGCGTCGATCTTCGACGCGACGCTGCACGGCGAACCGATGCCGCGCCAGCCGGCGCTCGACGGCGTTGCGTCGGCCGGCCGCCGGCGCCGCGTCCAGTCGACGCTGTGCGTGCGCAACGTGATTCCGGCCGGCTTTCTCTCACCGCGCTACGAAGCCGCGTGCGCGACCGTGCTTTTCTCGGGCACGCTGAGTCCGTTTCATTTCTACCGCGACACGCTCGGGTTGCCCGGCGACACGGGCTGGCTCGACGTCGACGGGCCGTTCCGCGCCGAGCAGCTGACGGTGCGCGTCGCGAGCCACGTGTCGACCCGCTGGCGCGACCGCGACCGGTCGCTCGAACCGATCGTGGACCTGATCGCCGCGCAATACGCGACGCGGCCCGGCAACTACCTCGGGTTCCTGAGCAGCTTCGACTATCTGGGGCGCGTGGTCGCGCTGATGCAGGCACGGCACCCGGACGTGCCCGTCTGGGCGCAGGCGCCCGGCATGACGGAAGGCGAGCGCGACGCGTTTCTCGCGCGCTTCGACGCGGGCGGGCGCGGCGTCGGCTTCGCGGTGCTGGGCGGAGCGTTCTCGGAAGGCGTGGACCTGGTCGGCGAGCGGCTGATCGGCGCGTTCATCGCGACGCTCGGGCTGCCGCAGGTCAACGACGTCAACGAGCAGATGCGGCGTGCGATGGACGCACGCTTCGGCAACGGCTACGACTACATGTACCTGTATCCGGGCTTGCAGAAGGTCGTGCAGGCGGCCGGGCGCGTGATTCGCACCGAGCACGACGAAGGCGTCGTGCATCTGATCGACGACCGTTACCGGCGGCGGGAGGTGCGCGATCTGCTGCCGCGGTGGTGGCGGATCAAGTGACGGGGGCGCTCCGACGCGTCGCTACAGCACGTTGAGCATCGCGAGCGCGGCTTCCTGCAGGTGCGGCAGGACGCGCCGCACGGCCGCATCGGTCGTCTCCGCGCCGATCGGCATGTTCGTGCTCAGCGCGGCGACCACTTCGCCGTGACGGTTCTTCAGCGGCACCGCGATGCCGCGCACGCCGACCTGCAATTGCTGTTCGATCGCCGCGAAACCGGCGTCGCGTGCCTGGTCGACCTGTTCGAGCAGGCGCGCCTTGTTGGTGACCGTGTGCGGCGTGAACGGCGGCAGTTCGGTGTCGTCGAGCCACGCGCGCACGGCTTCGCGATCGGGATGATGGGCGAGCAGCACGACGCCCGGCGACGTGAGCGGCGCCGGCACGCGCGCGCCGAGCACGAAGCCGGTCGTCATCACGCGCGACACGCCGTTGCGCGCGATGAACACGAGCTCCCAGCCGTCGAGCACGCTCACGTACGCCGATTCGTTCAGCGACGCGCTCAGTTGCTGCAGATAGGGCTGGACCGTGCGCGGCAGGCGCGCCGAATCGAAGTACGACCAGCCGACCCGCAGCACGCGCGGCGTGAGGCCGTACAGCTTGCCGTCGGTGTACACATAGCCGAGCGATTCGAGCGTCAGCAGGTAGCGCCGCGCGGCCGTGCGCGTGAGGCCGGTGCGCGCGGCGGCCTGGGTGGGTGTCATGCGCGCGTGCTGGCTGTCGAATGCCTCGAGGATCGCCAGGCCTTTTTCGAGGCCGGCAATCCAGTCGCGTCGGTCGAGTTCGGGCTTTTTCATCGTCGGAAGGTGGCGTCCCGGTGCGCGGCAATCGCGCATGCGTGGGCGATTATCGCGCAAATCGGATCTGCCGCGATGTATCGCCGGGCTTGCATGAGCCGGCGCTGGGTGCGTGCCCCGAGCCCGGAACATGCCCGTCGTTTAGAATCGGCGCCTCAACTGGACCACAACAATGAAAATTCGCGAATCCGTGTTGGCCGTGCTCGTCGCGGCCGTGCCGCTGCTTGCCGCGGCGAATCCTTCGTCCGGTACGTCGCTCCCGAAGCCGGCCGTCGACGTGCGTGCCTGGCCGCGCATGACGTCGCCGAAGTTCGGCTGCTACGTCGAATCGACCTTCGGCTACCGTGACAAGCGCTTCAATTGCGCATTGAAGAAGTACCGGAATACCGGCGATGCGTGCGGGAACACGAAGGCCTACTACGAAGGCCCGGTGTTCCCCGACCGGCTCGCGGCCAGCGTGCATCCGCTCGCGACGAAGGTCGAACTGGACTGGGAGCACGGCGACCTGCAGATGGTCACCGTCACGCTCAAGGGAACCTGGAACGAAGCGGACGTGCGCAAGGCGTTCGGGCTGCCGCGCGCGGAAGCGCGCAAGCTGACCGACGCGGAGTTGCGTTCGGCGCCGGGCAACCTGATGGACACGAGTGTCCAGTATCCGTCGTCTCCGATCGACGAAAGCCTGGCGAAACGCCCGAGCAGCCCGGCGCGCGGGACGACCGCCGTGATGCTCTACGGGTTCGACCACATGGGCGCCGGCGATGCCGATTGCGGGGGCGGCGAGTAACGGGGGGAGGGACGGGAGAAGGCGGCTGACACAGCCGCCGACCGGGTGCGGGTGGCGGTACGGCGCTCGTGTGGCGTGCGCCGTACCTTCAGGGTCTTACTCGCTGCTCGTCCATTCGACGTTCGCGCCGACCGAGCGCAGGTTCTCGACGAAATGCGGATGCGCGCGGCGGATCGGCAGCGCGTTCATGATTTCCGAGCGGCCTTCGATGCTCGCGGCCACCATCAGCAGCGCGATCGCGACGCGGATGATGTACGGGCTCTCGACGCGGGCCGGCGTCAGCTGCAGCCCGCCGAACGTGATCAGCCGGTGCGGATCGGACAGCAGCACGTGCGCGCCGAACTTCGACAGTTCGCCGGACCAGCCGAGCGCACCGTCGTAGACCTTGTTCCAGAACATCGCGCTGCCTTCCGCGCGCACGCCGAGCGCGATGAAGATCGGCAGCAGGTCGACCGGCAGGTACGGCCACGGCGCGGCTTCGACCTTGGTGAGGATGTTCTGCGTGAACGGCCGGCGCACGCGCAGCGGGCCGTCGCGTTCCGCGCGCGACCAGCCGTCGCGGTGCGTGACGTTGACGCCGAACTTCGCGAACGTGCGGTCGATCAGCGGGAAGTGTTCGGGCGACGAGTTGCGTACCGTGATGTCGCCGCCCGTGATCGCGCCGAGCGCGAGGAACGTCGCGATTTCATGGAAATCCTCGGCGAAGCGGAACTCGCCGCCGCCGAGCTTGCGGCCGCCCGTCACGCAGAGCCGCGACGTGCCGATCCCCTCGATCGCGACGCCGATCATCGCCAGGAACTGGCAGAACTCCTGCACGTGCGGCTCGGACGCGGCATTCATCAGCGTCGACGTGCCGTTCGCGGTCGTCGCGCACAGCGCGAAGTTTTCGGTGGTCGTCACCGACGCGTAGTCGAGCCAGTGATCGTTGGCCGTCAGCGGGCCGTCGGTGCGGACGATCAGCGAATCGGGCGTGCGCTCGATGTGCGCGCCGAAGCGCTCGAACACCTCGACGTGCGGATCGATCTCGCGCACGCCGAGCGTGCAGCCCTTCACGTCGTTCTCGAGGCGCGCGACGCCGAAGCGCGCGAGCAGCGGCGGGATCAGCATGATCGACGAGCGCATCGCTTCCGGCAGCCGATGGACGGCCGGATCGAATTTCGTGTCGCGATGGTGGAGTTCGAGCAGGCCCGTCGTGAAGTCGACCGACACGTCGCTGCCGAGCGTGCGGAAGATGTCGAGGATCTTGCGCACGTCGGTGATGTCCGGCACGCCGATGAGGCGCAACGGCTGGTCGGTCAACAGGGTGGCGCACAGGATCGGCAGGACGGCGTTCTTGTTCGCGGACGGCTTGATGTCCCCGCGCAGCGGAGTGCCGCCGTGGACGATGAGATTCGACATGATATGGGGGCGTATCGGTGACTGACGTAGGCCCATATGATGCCATTGGTCGGCGGGCGGCGTGGAATGTTCAGAGGGGAAAAGGGGGAATCGGCGCGTATAACTGACAGTGTTTGACGTCGCGCGCGACGCAGCGAGGCCGTTGGCAGTCGCCGTCGAGCGATGCGTGATGGCCGGCCACGGTTGGGGCCGGCCATCGGGTCGTTACTGCGCCGCCCGCATCCGCGCGGCGACGATCAGCGAGATCAGGCAGCCCACCGCGAGATAACCGGCGACGAGGTGCCACGAGCCGCCTGCCACGCTGACGAGGCCGACCGCGATGAACGGCGTGAACCCGCCGCCGACCACGCTCGCGAACTGGTAGCCGACGCCCGCGCCGCTATAGCGGTATTCGGCGCCGAACAGCTCGGTGAACAGCGGCTGCTGGACACTCACGACCATGTCGTGCGCGGCGTTCGCGAGCAGGATCGAGAAGATCACGATCCACGCGATCGACCGCGCCTCCAGCGCGAGGAAGAACGGCACCGCGGACGCGACGCCGATCAGCGCGCCGATCAGGTAGATGCGGCGCAGGCCGTAGCGGTCGGCCAGCCACGCGAAACACGGGATCGTCACGCAGCTCACCGCCCCCACCAGCAGGCCGATGTTCAGGAACAGGTCGCGCGACATGCCGAGGTTCGTCGTCGAATAGCTGAGCGCGAACGCGGTGACGATGTACATCGTGAACAGCTCGGCGAGCCGCAGCGCAATGATCAGCAGGAACGCCTTCGGATGGCGCGTCAGCGCCTCCAGCACCGGCAGGCGCAGCTTGCGGTTGCCGTGTTCGACCTTCTCGACGAACTCCTGCGATTCGTCCATGTTCTTGCGCACCCACAGCCCGATCAGCACGAGCACGATGCTGAACACGAACGGCAGGCGCCAGCCCCACGACTTGAACGCGGCCTCGCCGAGCGTGTGGCTCAGGATCGACACGATGCCCGTGGCCAGCACGAGGCCGACGCCGTAGCCGACCTGCACGCCGCTGCTGTAGAACGCCTTCTTTTGCTTCGGCGCGCTTTCGACGGCCATCAGCGCCGCGCCGCCCCATTCGCCGCCGACCGCGAAACCCTGGATCGCGCGCATCAGCACCAGCAGCACGGGTGCCCACCAGCCGATCGTCGAGAATGCCGGCAGCAGGCCGATCGCGACCGTCGACAGCCCCATCAGCATCACCGTCAGGACCAGCATCCGCTTGCGGCCGAGCCGGTCGCCGTAGTGGCCGAACACGACGCCGCCGAGCGGCCGGAACAGGAAACCGACACCGAAGGTCGCGAACGCCGCGAGCGTGCCCATCGTCGGGCTGACTTTCGGGAAGAACTCGGAGTTGAATACCAGCGCGGCGACGATCCCGTACAGCAGGAAGTCGTACCAGTCGACAACGGCGCCGACGAAGCTGCCGATCGCGGCCTTGCGGGCCTGGTTGCGTACGCGGGCGCTGGCGGCGGCGTCGAGGGTGTCGAAGGTTGGGGTCATGGCGGTGTCTCCTGGCACGGCGCATCGTGGAATCGTGGCGGCGCCGCGTCCGATGCTGCATTGAAGTCGATGAGTGAACGGAGAATAGGGCGCGCGCCGTACGGCGGCAATCGGCCAATCGGGCAGAGTGCGCGATTATCGTACAAGTCCGTGCGATTATCGAACGCTTTTCGGGTTTGCACTAGGCGGCGCGACGATATCCCGTTTGGTCAGGGTGTGCCGCCGTGAACGATCTGGTTAAAATCTGCAGCATTGAGAACTTGCCCGTTCGGGGCGGATGCGGTCGCCACGCTGGCCGCGTTTGCCGCCAGCGACGGGCGCCATCCCCATCGAACGCATGCCCCCGGAGACTGGAATGCCCGGCAATTCCCACCCCCTGTCCAGCGATACGCCGCCCGTTGCCGATCCGGCCGCCAATCCGCTCGGGATGGCCGGCCTCGAATTCGTCGAATTCGCGGCGCCGGTGCCCGAGGCGCTCGCGCAGCGCTTCGAGCAGCTCGGGTTCAAGGCGATCGCGCGGCATGTCAGCAAAAACGTCACGCTCTACCGGCAAGGTCAGATGCATTTCCTGATCAACGCCGAACCCGATTCGTTCGCCGCGCGCTACGCGGAGGAATACGGGATGGGTGTCTGCGCGATCGGGCTGCGCGTGGCCAGCGCCCGGCGCGCGTTCGAGCGGGCGATCGAGCTCGGTGCGTGGGCGTTCGAAGGCGAGAAGGTCGGCGTCGGCGAGCTGAAGATTCCCGCGATCCAGGGCATCGGCGATTCGCACCTCTATTTCGTCGACCGCTGGCGCGGGCGCGACGGCCAGCGGGGCGGCGTCGGCGACATCTCGATCTTCGACATCGATTTCCGGCCGATCGACATCGCGACCGCGCATACCGATCTCGATTGCGTGGGCGTCGGGCTGCAGCAGGTCGATCATTTCACGCAGACCGTCGGCGCGGGGCGTATGCGGGAGTGGCTGGATTTCTACCACGACCTGCTGCATTTTCGCGAGATCCACGAAATCGACGCGCACTGGCATGTGTCGGAGGAATCGCGTGTGATGGTGTCGCCGTGCGGCGCGGTGCGGATTCCGGTCTACGAGGAAGGCACGCGGCGCACCGAGCTGATGCACGCGTATCTGCCCGACCATCCGGGCGAGGGCGTGCAGCACGTCGCGCTGGCTACCGACGACATCCTGTCCTGCGTCGATGCGCTGCGGGCGAACGGCGTCGAATTCATCGAGCCGCCGGCCCGCTATTACGATGACGTCGACGCGCGGCTGCCCGGGCATGGTGTCGATCTCGACGCGCTGCGCCGTCGCGCGGTGCTGGTCGACGGCGAGATCGGCGGCGACGGCGTGCCGAGGCTGTTCTTCCAGACTTTCGTCAAGCGCCGGCCCGGCGAGATCTTCTTCGAAATCGTGCAGCGCAAGGGACACCACGGGTTCGGCGAAGGCAATCTCGCGGCGCTCGCC
>NZ_LDVA01000059.1:0-49571 GCF_050768715.1 Burkholderia sp. ZZQ-2
GCCCCGCGGACACCGCCGCGCCGATCGTCGCGACGCCGCCGCCGACGAACACCTCCGTCCAGCCGACACCGGCCTGGTCGAGCGCGCCGATCGCCATGCGGCGCACGCTGCAGGGTTCGGCTTGCGTGGCCAGCCGCAGCGGTTGCGGCGGATGGTACTCGAAATCCGCCGCGGCCATCCAGCCGAACGACTCCGACAGGATGGTTTCGCCGTCGAGCCGCCGGCTGTCGTGCTGCAGCGCGACGGCCGCGTCGAGCTGGCCGCGGTCGAATGCATCGAGCACGTCGCGCGACGCGGCGACGCGGATCTCCAGCACGAGCGTCGGCTCCGCTTCGCTCATGCGCCGCAGCAGCATCGGGAGATCGGCGCCGACGACATGGTGGCTGACGCCGATCACCAGCCGCCGCCGGCCGGTGCCGAACGCGCCGATCGCACCGTGGTGGGCGGCCACCAGTTCGCGCGCCGGTTCCAGGAATGCGGTGCCGTCGGCCGACAGGCGAACCTGCCGGGGCGTGCGTTCCAGCAGGCGGCGGCCGAGGCCGCTTTCGAGCCGCTTGATCTTCAGGCTCACCGCGGACTGCGTCGTGTCCATCGCCTCGGCGGCCCGCGTGAAGCTCTTGAGGTCGGCGGTCAGCACGAACGCCTGCACGGCTTCGATGTCGAGCGTTTTCATCGCACTCTCATCCATTGAGAAATCGAATCATTGAAATATTCTGCCATCGTATTTTCAAATGATTCAAGGTCTTCTACGCTGTTCTCGAGCCATTCGGAATCTCCGTTTCCCTTCAGGAGTCGATCATGCTGACCGCGTACTACGTGCACCGCCTGCCGGCGGATTACGACCTCGACATCATCCGCCATCGCGTGCGCGAGCGCGGCAGGCTCTGGGACGACACGCCGGACCTGGTGTTCAAGGGGTTCCTGCTGCGCGAGGCGGGGCGCTACGGTGCGACGGAAAACGGCTATGCGTCGTTCTATCTGTGGCGTAACGAGCAGGCGTTCGCCGGGTTCGTCACGGGCGGCCGCTACCGGGTCGTGACGGACAGCTTCGGCCGCGCGCCGATCGACGTGCAGGTCACGCTCGATGCGCGCGAGGGCAGTGCGTCGACGGGGCGCTTCGTTCGTCTGGAAGCCGTCGATATTCCGGCGGATGCCGACCTCGAGGCGACGCTGGCGCGGGAGGTGACGCGCAATCGCGAAGTGGCGGCGCGGCAGGGTGTGGTGGCGGCCGCGGTCAGTCTGGACTCGCTACGCTGGCGGCTGACGCGTGCCCTCGTCACCGAACACGAGCCGGACGGCGGCGGCGCAGGCACGGTGTATCAGGTGCTGCATCTGGCGAGGCCGTTGCTCGATACGCTGGAAGGGAGCGGAGCATGACGACGGGCGTCGCGTCGCGATCGCGGGCCGGGCCGTCGGGTGGGGCGAGCGGCCCGGCATCCGTGCGATTGCCGGCCGGCCTCGTGGTCGCCGCGCATCTGGCCGGGATCGCGGCGGGGATCGCCGCGATTGCCGCGCTCGCGACGCTGCTGGCGCTGCTGTTCCGGTGAGGATCGCCGGTGCGGACGGCGGAAGACGGAAGAGCCGGGCACGACACGCGCGGCTCTTCCGCTGGGTGGGTGCCGCTCAGTGCCCTTGCAACCGGATATCCCGCGACGACGCACCGACGTACACGGTCCCGCCCGGCACGAACCGCCAGCCGTTACGTGACGTATCCCACACGCTCTGCATGCGCGGCGACACGGTCACGCGGACACGCCGCGCCTCGCCCGGATTCAGCCGGATCTTCTCCCAGCCGACCAGCCGCTTCGGCGGTTCGTCCTTGTACGGCACGCCGAGATAGACCTGCGGGATCTCCGCACCGGCGACGCGCCCGTCGTTGCGTACCGTGAACGCGACGCTCAGCGACCCGTCCCACTGCTTCGACACCGACAGCCCCGAATACGCGAAGTGCGTGTACGACAGCCCGTAGCCGAACTCGAACATCGG
Source organism: Burkholderia sp. ZZQ-2 (assembly GCF_050768715.1). Lineage (NCBI taxonomy): Bacteria > Pseudomonadati > Pseudomonadota > Betaproteobacteria > Burkholderiales > Burkholderiaceae > Burkholderia > Burkholderia sp. ZZQ-2. The sequence continues at coordinate 1,987 of NZ_LDVA01000059.1, forward strand.
CTTGATGTTGCGCGCGTCATACCAGCGATAGCCCATGTTCAGCTTTTCCGCGTAGACCGGGTCGTTGTCGAACGTGCCGTTTTGCCCCCAGGCCGGCGAATCCTGATCGCGCGCGGGGAAGGTGACGGGCAGTTTGCCGGACGGATTGACCGCGCCGAACAGCACGTTCGCGATCGCCTTGCCGCCGGCTTCACCCGGATACCACGCCTCGACGATCGCCGACACGTTGTCCTTCCACGGCATCAGCACCGGATTGCCGCTCTGGACGACGACGATCGTATGCGGATTCGCGCGCGCGACGGCTTCGACGAGCGCGTCCTGGTTCGACGGGTTCGCGAGGCTCAGGCTCTGCAGGTCGCCGAAATCCTCGCCGGCCGGCTGGGCCACCACGACGATCGCGACGTCCGAGCGGCCCGCGAGCGCCGCGGCCTGGTCGATTTCCTGCTGCGTATACGCACGGAACGGCGACTGCTGGTCGCTGTTGCCCGCATACGTGACCTGCGCGGCCGGCGCAAGCGCGCGGATCGCCGCGACGATCGGCACGTCGACCTTCAGCCAAGGATTGCGCCACCAGCTGCACCCGGTCGACGCGCCGAACGTCAGGCCGCCGCAACCCGCGAACGACCCCGACACCGGGTCGCGCGTGTTGCCCGAGCCGCCGCCGGACAGCACGGCCGCGTCCGCATGGCCGCCGATCACGGCAATGCGCGACAGCGCCGATGCCGCCAGCGGCAACTGATTGCCGTCGTTCTTCAGCAGCACGATCGACTGCTCGGACGCGGCCTGCGCGAACCGGTTCGCGGCCGCGAAATCGATCGTGCCGCCGCCCGTGGCCGGATCGTCCATCACGCCGACGCGGATCATCACGGCGAGCTTGCGCCGCACCATGTCGTCGAGTCGTGCGGTCGACACCGAGCCGTTCGCGATCGCCTGCTTGACGGCCGTCGGCGTCAGGTACACGCTCGGCCCGACGTCTTCTTCCTCGTCGAGCCCGGCGTTGATCGCGGCGGCCGTGCTGTGCGTGGCGCCCCAGTCGGACTGCACCTGGCCCTGGAAGCCCCATTCGTTCTTCAGCACGTCGTTCAGCAGGTGAGGGTTTTCGCACGCGTATGCGCCGTTCAGCCGGTTGTAGCTGCACATCACGCTGCCGGGGCGACCGCGCTTCGCGGCGATCTCGAACGGCAGCAGGTAAAGCTCGCGCAGCGTGCGTTCGTCGATCTGCGTGTTGCCGCCCATCCGGCCGTGCTCCTGCTCGTTGCCCGCGTAGTGCTTGATCGTGGCGATGACCTTTTGCCGCTGCGTGGCGAGCGTGCGTTCGGCGAGAAGGTCGCCCGCGAGCAAGGGATCTTCGCCGAGATACTCGAACAGCCGGCCACCGCGCGGCTCGCGTGCGAGATTGGTGCCGCCGCCGAGGCCCATGCCGAATCCTTGCGCGCGCAACTGGATCGCGACCTGCTTGCCGTAGTCGTACGACAGCCGGCGATCCCAGCTCGCGGCGACGGCGATCGTCGCGGGGAACGTCGTGCTGGCCTGCGACGTGCTGCCGGAGCCGGTCGCCGAGTCGACCATGTTGAGATCGGGAATGCCGAGCCGCGGCACGCCCTGGATATAGCCGGCGCCGCCGCCAGGCACCTTGGACATTTCGTATTGCGAATGGATGAACTGGAGTTTCTCGTCGAGTGTCATCTTGCGCACGAGCAGGTCGGCGCGCCGTTGCGCGGCGGCCGACGCGAACGCATCGGTCGCATCGCCTTGTGCGTTGAAGTCGGCGTCGCCTGCGTAGGCGGTGGTGCAGAGGGTCGCTGCCAGCACGACGGCCGGCCAGAGTGTGTCCCGCATGTTGCTCTCCTGATCGTATTGCCGATTGTTCGGATGATGTCTGGAGCTGCGCTCGTCCGGTGGATTCGCACCGGACGCATTCGGCTGGCGATGCAGGGTGGTTGCGCGTCGGCATGCCAGGCCGGGCGGGGAATCGTTACGGCCGGTTGGGCTCGACCGGTCAACGCGGGCGGCGACGCGCAGGCCGCCCGGCACTGCCGAATCGGATGTAGCGATTCTCTGCAGCGACTAATGGTATGAATGTAGTTTGACTACAGCATCGGTGTTTCTACCGATATGTACGATCTTTATCGCGTAGTCGCGCAGGGTGGGTTGGAAAGGCGGTCATCGTTCCCGATGGTGGGGGTGTGGTCGGGTAAGAAGTACCTGTGTGCTGGTGCTATTGCGAGACTAGTTGTCCGGTTCGTTGCGTGCACATCTAACGGGATCGACATTGACATGTCATCGAATACGACGCGGTTGACCGGATGTTCGAAACGTACTTTTCATATGGCGATGGCGGTATCGCTCAATCACTTGGGTCATTTCACGCACTGTTTGCCGGTGAATCTGTTTATAGTCTTGCGCGGGTGCGTACGCTCGATCGAACTCGCACATCTCTTTTCGGTAATCAATATACCGGGCATCGAATCCGAAGGTGCGGCAGGAGTTGATTTCCGCTAAGTCCGACAATCACACGTGCAGGATCGATATGGCATTCCAGCTTCAGGATCGGGTTCAGGAAACGACCACTTCTACCGGTACGGGGGCACTGTCCCTGGCCGGTGCAATGACGGGATTCCGCGCATTTTCGTCCGTGTGCGCCAATGCCGATACTTTCTATTACGGGCTGCAAGCCGTCACGGGGGCCGGCGTTCCGAGCGGGAACTGGGAGATCGGAATCGGCACATACAACGCCAGCGGGAACACGCTAGCGCGTACCACCGTGCTGGCGTCGAGCAATGGCGGTGCGGTCGTGAATCTGGCTGCGGGTACCACACAGGTATGGATGGATTTACCTGCGGCGCTTCCGGCCAATTTGCCGGTTAGCGCCAAATATTTTGGTGCAAAGGGAAACACCCGGATCGTCAACGACGGCGTCACGACATCGGGATCAACATCGTTTTCGTCGGCCTCGGCGGTATTCACGGCGGCGGACGTCGGCAAGCGTATCGACATCGCGACAACGAACGCCAGTGGCGTTGCAACGCTGGTCGTTTCCACCACGATTGCGGCGTTCGTCAGCGCAACGCAGATCACGCTCGCGAAAGCGGCCAATGCGTCGGCGACCGGGGCGAACGTGGTCTACGGCACCGACGACGGCCCGGCCCTGACAGCCTGGCTGAATTACCTGATGACTATCTGGCCGGTCAAAGGCGACCTGCCTGCCGGGGTCTACTATTCGAGCCTCGTGCTTCCGCCGATCACCAAGCCGATAGCCGTGTTCGGGCATTCGGCGCGCACCTCGATCATTCAGTTCGGAGCCGGCGTCAGCGGCCAATGCCTGACGGTATTGAACGCGGGCTTCAACAACGAAGCGACGGATTTGCCGCAGACCGGAAACGTGTCATGGACGTCGAACATGGCCGTGCTCGCCGGGTGTGTCCTGCGCGACTTTACCCTTCAGGGCAATCGCGCGTGCGCATCACTGCAACATGGCCTGGTGTTGCAGGGCAACGTGGACTGGCTCGATGTCGCTCACGTGAACTGTCTGTATTTCCGCGGCGCCGGCGTGCTGTGGATGGACACCGGAAGCGGATCGACGCAAGCACGCGCCAACGTGCGCGAGATCAATCTGAACACGATGAAGATCAGGCACTGCGGCGACCTGTCGACGAATACGCCGAGTTTCGGGGTCTACCTTGACGACAGCCCGGCTGCCACTATGTCCGACTCGTCGAACCTGTTCAACCTGAACAATATCGACATCATCTTCAGCTATGGCACCGCGCTTGCCGTGCAGGATCGGCGCACGTCGAATACCGGCTTCCCGCTGTACGGAATTCAAGCGAGAAACATCGTGCTGCACGACCGGATGACGACGATGGGACTGAGCGGCGGCCGGATGTTTAGCGTCATCGGACAGGTCACAAACTGCCTTTTCGACATCAACGTCCCGCTGAGCGCACGTAATGATTACGCAGCGGAGATTCTGCCGAACCCGAATTTCAATGTTTATCCCACGGACAATGAATTTACCTTCGCATTCCCGAAGACGGTGAAGGGGGTGACGATCGGGAATATCGGCTACAACACGATCAGGTTCAGGAATTATTTCGGATGTGCCGAGGCGGTGTTCATTTCCACCGAGAGCCCGTACAACCTGCGAATCGATTGCGAGACCGACAGTGTGTTTCAGCAGGTCGCATCCGCCCTGATGCTGACGGGGACGGGCGCCGTCGCGATCCCGGGCTGGTCGTTCGGTACGACACCGAACCTGTCGATCTTCATGCCGGTCAACGCAGTCAACGGGACCGGCGATACGACGCTGGCGACCATTTTCGGCATCACGGGCACGATCACGCGTTCGGGAAGCGTCACGGCCGGGACCGACACCTATACGTTTACGCCGTCTTCATCCAGTACCGCGTACATTCCTGCCGGTGAATACTTCTCGAAGATCTGCGTCGACGCTTCGCAAGGCAACGGTGTCGCCGGGCGCTACAAATATATTCCGGAAGACCGCTACGGACGCGCTGTCAACAGCGCATGGGCCAGCGGGCGCCTGCTGCAAATGTGGCCGTGGCAATTTCACATCGAGAATGCAACCGGGCTCGTTCGTTACAGCTACGGCGTGCCGACGGCCGACAGCGCGGGTAACGCGATGGCGGTATGGTCCAACGGCTTCGTCGGCACAAGTTCGACGCCCGGGGTGACCGGTATCAGCAAACTGACGGCGAACTACGCGTCGCCCACGACGCTGACCAACCTGATCGGGGGCATCGACGGCCAGTCGGTGAAGATCGTTGCGACCAACGGCAATTGCACGATCGCGAACAACGCGAACATCCAGACGACAACCGGCGGCAATGTCGTCATGGCGAACGGCCAGGTTCTGACTTTTACGTTCGACGTAACACTGAACAAGTGGTGTGGCGGTTAGCAAGCCGCGGTCACGATCGCTTTTCAGGGTGTGGCACCATTTCCGTATGAAGTTTGGCGTTCGGTGGGGTTGCTCACATACGCGCCGGGCTGGACGGTGTCCAATCGTGTGTCGCCGCGGGAGCGGCCGCGCCGGAGCACGACCGTGACGGCAGGTAGCGCGGGGCGCTAGCTGACTGTATATCGTGCCGCTCACGCGAGGCCGCGGCGTATCCCCCGGATAAATGAAACAGCGTGCGTCACCGGACGGTGTCTTTCCGGTTCGCACGCTGGCTTGCCGAGGCCGACAAGCGGAATTACTTGGTGATGAGCGCGCCGGTCAAACCCGCACTGATTGCCGGCAGCAATAGATTCAGCACGCGGCTGGCCCGGACGAGCCCGGTATTGTCGACATAGACGATGTCCTTCGACGCCAGCGGGAACTGATTCGCCAGCAGCATCGAAACCGGTGACTTCATGTCGAGTCGATAGACTACGGGATCGCTGTCGTCGGCCTTGCGCAACACGAAAACCTGTTTGGCATTCGACGTCTGCTGGTTGAGTTGGCCGGCCTGTGCAAGTGCTTCGTTCAGCGTGAGCGAACCGTCACGTTGCGGCGGCACGGCCAGCGGCTTGTTGACTTCACCCATCACGTAGATCGGATTGTCTTCGCGCGCGCTCACATGCAGCAGGTCGCCCGGCTGCAGCATGATGGCGGCGGGGTTCTTGCCCGTTTGCATCATCCGCGCGACATTCACCGGATACGTCGTCCCATTGCGCGTGATCGTGACGCGACTCTGGTCCGCTGTCGGTGCAAAGCCACCGGCGCGATTGACTGCTTCGACCAAAGTCATCGGAATGTCGTTGATCGCCTGCGAACCGGGTGCTCGCACTTCACCGTCTACATACACCTGCTCGGCACGGAACGATGCCACGCGAACGGTAACTTGCGGCTTGATAAACACCTTCTTGAGTTCGGCAGTGACTTCCCGCTGGATCTGCACCGCGTTTTTTCCGGCGGCGTGGATCGGTCGCGTCATGTATGGAAACTGCACGTTGCCGTCGCTATCGATGACGAAACCGGGCGCCGCGTCCGAGGACTTCGTGTTCGGCGTCGGCTGGCCGGCAGCGGTGGCGAATTCCGGGTGATCCCATACCGTGATTTGCAACACGTCTCCCGGACCGAGCCTGTAGCCGCTTGGCCTGCCGAGCAGATTGTCGGGAATGGGCGACGCGGTGCGGTTCTTCTGCTCCGCGCGAATGAGCGTGATCAGCGTCAGATCGATCTGCTTGACCGGCACCTTCATGTCGCTGGTCACGTCACCGTTGTCGTCAGTCGTGACCGGCAATGCAGGGGACGACGCCATGTGCTGTCCGGGCGCATATGCACAAGCGGAAAGCATGGCGGAAATCGCCAGGCAAAGCGCCGCGCGCGTTCGGCGCCCTGTCGGGTCGTTCTTGTTCGGCACCGATGTGCCGAATCGTTCGTGGCTGCTCATGTCGTCATTCAGCATGGTTAAACAAAAAGCCTTGTCATCGATACATTGACGTATTGCGACGAAGACGTTTTTCGGCAGGTGACGGGGGCTCATGAACCTGAGTTCGACCGAAGACCCCACTTGTTTACTCGCTCGCTTGCCGTTCCAGTCGACCGACTATCAAACGCCTCGACCTCATCGCATGCTGCCGGGCGTACCGGCCGATCCGGGATGGGTTCCCGCATGGGCCATGTTGGACGAACCACGGAAAAAGGATGTGCGTTAGTTCACCCAGCCGTGGATAGCAGGCCGGATTGGTCGCTCGCGAGCAGTCGTTGATTCGTCATTTATTTGTGCGGTTGGGGTAGGTCGAAAACAGGGGGGGAACATTGCGGTCGGGCGCGTTCAAGTAGGCTGGGCCACATTTCTCGAATCGACCCCCGACGTGGCGCGAGAGGGTCGGTGACCCGGTGATTCGCTTACTCGGGGCCGCTTAATGTAAGGCATCGCACTCAGAAAACCGCGCATTTATCGCATAGTGATCCGGACCAGCAAGGTCACTTGTTTTCTGTTCAACGAATTCGACGGTGCGTTCTCGCGTGCAGGTGGTCGGACTCAGGACAAGTGCCTCGCGTGATGTGCCGAAAAGAGTGGCCCGGAGCGAGTGGCGGGACATGCGTGATCAACAGCATGCACGGCGACAGTGAGCCCGTCAGGACGGCAATTTGGGAGCGTATGCATGACATTGGATAGGCCTTCATCGAAGCGATCTCGAGACGGATCGGGAAGTATTTCTCGAAACGGGGTTGACTTCACGCTGGTCCAGCTGCTGGAAAACGTGTTTGATCACTGGCGCGTTTTCCTGGCTGTTTTCCTGGGGTGTTTGCTGTTGGCGATCGTGTATGCCGTTGCGGCAACACCGATGTACTCCGTGGACACGTTGATACAGGTCGAGGAAAACAAGCACAGCGCGCTGGGTTCGCTCTCCGAAATTTCAAACGCGCTGGATATCCAGAACTCGGCCGTCGTCGGCGAGATCGATATCGCTCGCTCGCGCGCGGTTGTCACCCAGGCAATCGACGCTACCGTCGCGCAGGTAGATGTGTCGGTCAGGAATACGATTCCGCTCGTCGGCGGTTTACTCGGTTCGATCTTGTCGAAGGATCGCAATGGCCTCGTCGAGCCATTGTTAAATACGCCGTTTTGGGCGTGGGGCGGCGAGCGGATCGAATTCACGAAATTCGACGTTCCCGATGCGCAGATCGGCAAGAAACTGGAACTCGACTATCTCGAGGGTAATCGCTTCCTGTTGAAGAACAGCAATGGTCAAGAGGTGTTGGCGGGCCAAGTGGGCCAACCAACCGAGGCAAACGGGTATCGGGTGGAGGTATCGCGGATCGTGGCACGCGCCGGTACGGAATTTCGCGTGCGCCGCGTCGCCACGCCGGTGCGACTCGAGGCTGTCCTGAAGAAACTGAACGGGGCCGAAACGAAACGTCAGTCGGGCATCATGCAGCTGAGTTTCGAGGACCCTGACCCCGTGTATGCCGCGCGGTTGCTCAATGCCATTGCTGCCGCCTATCTGGACGCCAAGACAAAGCGGCGCTCGGAGGATGCCGAGCACAGTCTTGCGTTTCTCGACACGCAATTGCCGGTGGTCAAGAAGCGACTGGAGCAGGCTGAGCATGCGTTGAACGAGTTTCGCAATGCACAGGGATCGATCGATGCGCAAGGCGATGTGCAACTGCTGATCGACCAGTTGGCGCTCGTAGAAAAGTCGCGGCTCGAAGCCAAGCTCGAGTACCAGGATCTGGCGTCGAAATATGTCGCCGGACAACCTCAGCTTACTGCGGTAGCCAGCAAGCTGAAAACGCTGGATCAGCAGTCGGCGGAATTGAAAAGCAAGGTCGCGCGCTTGCCGTCGCAGCAGCAGACCTACTTGCGCCTATCGCGCGACGTCGAGGTCAACAATCAACTCTATATCGGCTTGATGAACAACGCGCAGCAGCTGCAAATTGCAAAAGCTGGCACCGTCGGTAACGCGTCCGTTATCGACAAGGCTGATGTCACCGACAAACCGGTTCAGCCGAAACGCTTGCTCGTCATCGTGCTGGGTGCTGCGATCGGTTTGATACTGGGCGTTGCTTCGGCACAAGGCTGTGCGTTGTTTTTCCAAAACGCCCGGAATCCGGAGCATTTAGAGGAGGTGGCCGGCGTCCCTGTGCTGGGTATTGTCCCGACCTCGTTACATCAGGTCGAGGCCGACCTGAACGACAGATCGGCGTTTATAGCGGCGAGGGAGTATCCCGATACGCCGCTGGCCGAAGCGTTGGACGATCTGGCGCTGTTGTTGCGTTACGCGACGACTGCTACGCAGGGTAAATCAAGGATCGTTCTGGTCACGTCTCCCGAGCCGGGTCAGGGCAGGTCGATGATCTCAGCCAATCTTGCGCATTTGTTCTCGCAAAGCGGTCTCAAAACACTGCTGGTGCGTGCCGATGCAGACGAATCGGGCGCTGATCGATACGTGTCCACGAAATACCCGGCAGGGATGTCGGATGTGTTGACTGGCTCGCGGGACCTCGGGAAGGCGATCTACCACGTCCGGGAAAATTTCGATGTACTGCCTGCAGGAAAACGTGTCGAGCCGTCGCGGCACCTGTTCGAAATGGAGCGGCTCGATCCTCTGATCACCGCATTGCGACGCGAATACGACGCGGTCGTCGTGGATGCGCCAGTGGCGCGCCCGGTCGCGAAGGTCGCGATGTTGTCGAGGCTGGCGGACGTTACGCTGATGGTGGCGCGGCAAGGTTCGGTCAGCTACGCCGGCGTGGCGGATGTGATCCGGAATTTGAACCGGGTTGGCGTGAAAGTGGATGGGCTGGTATTCAACGGCTTTCAGCCTTCACCATTGCGTCGGCGCCATTACGCGAACATCGAGCCGCATACGAAAGAAGCCAAGTCGCGAAACGCTCCAGGCGACGTCGTACCCGTTGCATTTCTGTTCAGGGCGTGGGAGCGGGTAAGAAAGGGACTGCTGAGAAACGTTGCCTGATATCGCATGCACCAGTCAATTCGCTGGTTCATGGCTGGATCGAGCGAGGGAGCCGGCAGTGCGCTTGCGGAAGGGGGGCGATCTTGCAGCGGGCAGGGCGCGTGCGGCTAGAACGGTGCGTCACCGGTGGAACGAATTTCAGGTTGCAGCATGATAGACAAAACTGCGCGAACAATACAAATCAACGGGGGGCCGATATCCGCAACCGGGGTGACGATATCGACGTTATTCGCGCTTGCGTTTTTGATCAATGCGATGATGCCGGCGCTCGGCGTGACGGAGTCGAGCGCCACGTGCACGTTGTTGCTGGCAACATCGGGACTTGTCGTCCTGGTCAAGTATCGTCCGGTGTTTGCAGTGTCGGTGCTCTATGTACTCGCGATCGGGCTGACTGCATTCCTTGCCGGTGTCGGACTGGAGAACGGTGGATACCTGAGGGAAACCGACATCTCGGGTGAGGCGACCGGCGCTTTCAGCCGGCTTCTTTCGTTCTATCTGATTTTTGTCTTATGTGCGCTCGTCGCATTCGACAGGTTCCTTGATGAGCGTCCGTCGTACAAGCCGATCAGGGCGCGGATTGCGTTGCAACCAATCAGTATGACGATGGGGTTTGCACTTGCGGCCGCGATCATCGTGACCGGTGTGCTGGCGGGGCTGACGTCGGGATTCTCGTTGTTTACCGGCATCAATAGGTATGCGTTGCGCAATGATGCGTCGAACGGCGCGATGTTCAATCTTTTCCTGAACAATCAAACCTTCATGGGTTTTTTGTTGGGCACCATTGCCACCAGTTCCAATAAACGCATCCGGTGGTTGGCGATCCTTACGATGGCGATCGACCTGGGCCTCAATGTGCTGCATGGCGAGCAATTCATGGCGGTGCTGCATATCGGCCTGTGTTCGCTGGCGCCGTTCATCGCGATTCATGCGATGAACGGTAAGCCGGTTGTCCGCTATCTGGGTATAGGTGCCGGGCTGGCGCTCTTGCTCGGCACCGTTTCCATCGTTTACGCCTACCGGGGGCAGGGGCTGGAAGTTGCGGATGTGATCTCGTCGCGCTTTCTGCTGCAGGGGCAGCCGTGGTACGTGGTGGACGGTGATGCGCGGATGTTCACGGCACCGGCACTCGGCGGCGCGGCTGCTTTTTGGCGTTTCGTGAACTCTCTCGCTTCCTGGACGATGCCGACCTTTTTCGACGATTCCGAACCGAGTGGTTTGCGCGACTTGATGATCTCGTATATGGAGCCACAGCTCCTCAAGGCCTACATCTTCGACGACGTCACGTTCACGATGGGAAACATGGCGGTACCCGTGTATTGGTTCGGCTATGTCGGGGGGGCAATTTTCGTCGCGATGACCGGCGTCGTATATGGTGCGCTGGCCGCGTTACAGATCCTGGTCACGATGCGTGGCGGGGTCGTGATGCTGTGGCTGATGGCGAAGGTCTTCTCGTATGCGACCTTCGCCGTTCAGCAGGGCGATTACTGGATGATGTTCGGCTCGCGCACGGCATTTTATGCGTTGGCCGCACTGGTTTGGTGGTACGTGATCGACAGGAGGCGTTCCGGCTCGAGTTGAATGCGGCATTCGCTTGGGCCGTTGCACCGAACGGTGCGATCTCGACGACCGGAATCATTTGGGCTGACGCCGCAGGCATGGGTGTCGCGTTGCGATCGAGATACTTGGGTTTTCACTATTTCAGCCATGTCCCACTCGAACGATTCGAAGCGCTTTCACCATGTCGATGCGATGCGCGCGGTTGCCGTGATACTCGTCATATGGACACACTATGCCGAGCGATTTGCTCCGCTGGCAGGATCGCAATACATGCTCGACACGCTTCAACGCTCCATGAATTTCGGGCGTGTGGGTGTGGTCGTGTTTTTCGCGATCAGCGGCATGCTGATTCCCTCCAGCCTGCACGGAGAGATTGGTGCGGGAACGAAGCGGTTCCTCGTTCGAAGGTTCTTCCGGTTATACCCGGCATACTGGTTGGCGCTTCCTTTGGGATATTTTGTTCATTGGTATCTGTTTGATAAAAAAATGGATATCGATGGGATCGTGGCAAACGTGACCATGATGCCCGCCGCATTCGGAGAAAGCCTGATCTTGCCGCATGGCTGGACGCTCGAGACGGAATTGTATTTTTACGGGCTCTGCCTAATCTTGTTCTGGGGCGGCGTACTTCACCGGATGTTCTGCCTATGTGTTGTCAGCATCGGATTGACCGGGCTGTTCGTGACGATCGTCGAGTTGAAACTCGCCCCGGCCGGTATGCCAAGCGAATACAAGACCATGCCGTACCATCTCGGTATCATGTTTTGGGGTGCCTGCTTTCGGCAGGCATACGACACGCCTCTCAAATTGCTGCGCGTTCGATGGCCAGGGCATGGTGCACCGGGTCGAATGGCGCTCACTTACCGGTCGGCGGTAGGTTGCCTGACGGCGGTGATTGCAAGTGTCGCGCTGATGGGGGCGCTCAGCGATTGGCGACATAACAACATGGAACACTTTCCGACTTCGCTTGCTTACTTCATCGGCATCGCGATATTCGTCGCATTGGCGACTGTTCTGAAGCTCCGCATTCGCCTGCTTTCATGGCTGGGCGAGATCAGTTACTCGATCTATTTGCTGCATAGCCTCCCGTTGTTTGCAATGTTCTGGTTGTGCCAGCGTTTCCACGTCACCGGATGGCCGCTTGGTCTCTACATGATCGTACCGGTCCTGCCTTTGATTCCATTGTCATGGGCCGGCTATCGTTTGTGCGAGGCTCCGTTCGTGGAGTTTGCGCGTACGCTCACCGCGCGGCGCAGCAGTAGTCTGTTTGCCTCTGGCGACGCTGACGGCTGATCCGTACGGATCGGTCCGGGTGACATTCGGGCCGATTGAAAAAGAGAAACGCGGATGGTTCTCGGGATCGAGAAGCGGACGCCCGATATCTTCCGGGGGATGCTGGATTGCGGCATGAAACGGATATCGGTCGGCACCGCACGATTGAAGTCCATATAGAGGATTTCGTTAGAGTTTATTAAAACAAGGATAAGACCATGACACCTGTCCAGTTTGATGGATGCGTCGGCTGGCTTCACGAGGGCAATCGAACACACGGCATCGTCATCTGCGAGCCGCTCGGTCACGAAGCACTTTGGCTTCACAAGCTCGTGCGTTCACTCGCCGAGCATCTTTCTGACCGTGGCTTCCCGGTGCTGCGCTTTCATTATCCGGCGAGTGGCGATTCGCTAGGCGACGAAAGCGATCCTGATCGCTTCGGGAAAATGCTCGGGAGCGTTCAGTCCGCGGTCCAGGCATTGCGAGAGCGCATCACGGTGGACCATCTGACGCTCGTCGGGGTACGTGCCGGCGCGGCAGTGGCGCTCCTCGCCGCGGACGGCATCCCCGGGCTAACCCGTTTCATCGCGCTCGCGCCCGTCGTGCGCGGTCGCGGCTACCTGCGCGAGCTCTCTGTCGTCGCGCAACACTGGCTCGACAATGCCCCGCCGACCGTGAGATGCGCGGTTCGCGACGAGAAACCCCTGAACATACTCGGACACCTGTACCCAGATGATCTGGTCGAGGCGCTGCGGCGTATCGACCTGCGCCAGATTGCCGGTCAATCGGGCACATTGCCGGCGCGCGCATTGCTGGTCGATGCACCGTACGGCGACAGCGCGACGCTTTCGGACGCGTTGCAGGCGCGGGGTGTCGAGGTAAAGGTTCATGCATGCACCGACTGGGCGGACGCAATGCGAGAGCCGCTCTGGTCGCGGCTTCCGGAGGCATTGCTCGACACGGTTGCGGACTGGCTCGACGACGATCCGGATCCGATCGTTCGCGCGTGCGCGCAATGCACCGACGCCGGCGTGGTACTGAAGGGAAAAGAAAGTATCGAACGAATCGTTCGCGTGGGTCCGCAGCAGATGGTCGGGGTGCTGTGCGAGCCGGCCGAAGGCATCATGCGTGCCGCCGCACCCACTCTCCTGATAACGAATACGGCCGCCAATCCACGCATCGCGGATGGACGCCTCGCGGTTCGACTCGCCCGGTCGCTTGCCGCGCAGGGTATCTGCAGTCTGCGGATTGATGCCAGCGGAATCGGTGACAGTGGCGCGCGCGCACGTGACAATCAGCAGGACATCCCGTATTCGGATCAGGTAATCACCGATATGGTTTCAGCTGCAGACTGGCTGAAAGAGCACGGGCATTACAAGGTTGTTTCGTTCGGGATTTGCTCCGGTGCGTATACGTCGCTTCATGCCGCGTCGAACGGCCAGTTTGCCGGCGCGATCGCAGTCAATCTCCAGGTCTTCGTGTGGCCGCGCGGAGAGACGCTCACGAATGTGATCAAGAATCAGACGAATTCGATGCGAGGCTATCTAGCGTCGCTGCGCAGCGCTGGAAAGTGGCGCCGTCTGCTGCGCAGTGGTCGTGATTTGCGTCCGGTACTGCGCGGATTGTCGCGCTTCCTCGTCGATTTCATGTCGGTGCCGATCATGCGTATCGCAGAGCGGGTCGGGAGATACCCCGGCAAGGATACGCCGCGAGGATTGCTGCGCGACATGTCGGCGCGTGGCATTCGCACCCATCTTGTCTACGGCATGCTCGATCCGGGCGTCGATACACTGGTACGGCATTTCGGTCCCGCGTCGCGAGCGTTCGCTCATTTGCCGAACATATCGGTCGATCTGCAGGAATCCGTCGATCATTCATTGCACGGCACCGCCGCCGCGCAATATGTCATCGATAGGTGTACTGCACTGCTTGCATGTTGGCGGGCGCCGGTGGAGCTAGCGGTGCCGGAGAAAACGAAACACGCGACTGTGTCGCACTCGCGCAAACGGCACACCGAGTCGACGCTCTAGTTGTGAAGCTTCAATGGGTTGTATCGATGGTTCATCCGGACTGAGTCCGGGAGACTGGAAGTCGCCAAACATCCAACCTTCCGGGAAGCCAGCCGGATGAACACCCATAAGAATGCCCGACTCACCTTTGCCCGCCGACTTGAGATGGTTCACGAGATCACCGAATTCGGTTTGAGTGTGCCGCAGGCGGCAGCCGATCACGGCGTGACAGCACCGACCGTGCGCAAATGGCTTGGACGCTACCTGGCCGGCGGTGCGGTTGCGCTGGCCGACGCTTCTTCTCGGCCAACTCGTTCGCCTAGCGCGATTGCGCCAGCCACGGCTCTGCTGATCGTTGAGTTGCGCCAGCAGCGCTTGTTGCAGCGTCAGATCGCACGCCAGGTCGGTGTATCTGCGTCGACTGTCAGTCGAGTCTTGGTACGTGCTGGATTGTCTCGTTTGACCGATCTGCAGCGGCGCGAGCCGATCCAGCGATACGAGCATGAGGCTCCGGGGGATTTTCTGCACATCGATACCAAGAAGCTCGGCCGCATCGCACGCCCCAGCCATCGCGTCACGGGCGATCGGCGCAATTCGGTGGATGGCATCGGCTGGGAGTATCTGTTTGTGGCCGTAAATGACCACGCTTGTATTGCCTTCACGGCGATGCATCCGGACGAGAAGCAGGCCAGTGCCGTGCAGTTCTTGCGTGACGCCGTGGCTTGGTATGCAGCACTCGGCGTGCGTGTGCGCTGGCTGTTGACCGACAACGGTTCGGCGTTCCGTTCACGCGAATTCGCTCGCGCCTGTCAGGAATTGGGTATCCGGCACAAATTTACACGGGCGTATCATCCTCAGACCAACGGCAAGGCTGAGCAGTTCATCCAATCGGCCTTGCGCGAGTGGGCATACGCCTGGACATACCAAAGCTCCGCCCACCGCAGCGATGCCTTCGCAAGCTGGCCGCATCACCACAACCGGCATCGTGCCCACAGCGCCATCGGCGGAATTGCGCCGATGGCCAGACTGCCCGCGTCGAGAAACAACCTCTTGACGCTTCGCAGCTAGGCCGCAGCCTTATCGTTGTCGGTGGGGCGGGCAGCGTTATGTCGCCGCCGCTATCGCGGTATTCGTTTCGAGCGTTGCGAGGAACGTTCGCGGGCACACCGGGAAGGTATGGCGAAACCGGCTCTGAGTGACCATGCGAACAGATTCGTCATTCTCGGTACGTTATCGTTGCGACGTAGTGTGTCACGGGGCCACTTGCCGGACGTACGTGGCGCAGTGATTCCGCTCAGGAATATCCATGAAACGAAATTGCCACGACTGCCGGAAATTGCGCAAAATTTACTGCTTGCAAGCGGCCTGCGACACCGTGCAGATCTCGACGCGACGCGAAGACGATGACGATGCGTCGAGCTTCCGGCATCACGTATGTCGAGGTCCTGCGTGATGCGCGTGCTGGTCATCAACGACTTCGTTCGAAGGGGAGGGGCGGAGGAGGTGTACCGAATGTCCGTTGACGTGCTGCGCGCGCGCACCGACGTGACGGTCGAAACCTTCGACGAGCATGCGCTGCCCGCGGTCGAAAATATTCGGCGCGCTCGTGTATGGTCGCGCGCGACTGCGCGTGCGCTCGTCGCGCAGCTCGATCGGTTTCGGCCACAACGCATTCTGGTACACAATTATCACAATCTGCTGTCGAGCGCGATCTTGCCCGTGCTTGCCCGCTACAAGCGGCGCTCGGGGTGCAGTTTGTACCTGACTGCGCACGATTACCATCTCGTGTTCTACAATCCGAGCCTGCAGATTTATTCCCGCGGGCAGACGAAACCATTGTCGCTGGACCAGCTGCACAGTGCCCGACGCATCGTCTCTGTCGCCAGTCCGCACGGAATTTTCCACGACGTCGTTAAGAAGTTGCATTGGCACACGGTCAATGCACTTTTCGACCCGCTTGGCCTGTTCGATGAAATCCTCTGCCCAAGCCCGTTCATGCGCGACCTGATCGGGCGATTCGGGCGAACCCGTGTCACGCTTCTATCGAATCCGATCGATTCGGCATTGGTTCCGCGCGCGCCGAAACCTGCGCAGCGCGCTCGCCTGGATCTTGCGTTCGTCGGCCGTATTGAAGCGGACAAGGGACTGGCTCAGTTTCTCGCGCTTATGGCCGATTCCGCCGGCGAAGCGATCGAATCGCTTACCGTTTATGGTGACGGATCGGAGCGCGGTCCTCTCGAGGAACGCCACGCGGACCTCGTCAAAGCCGGAAGGTTGCGTTTTGCCGGCCGTCTCGATCACGCCGCGCTTTTCGCCGAACTGCCTACGCACGACGCGCTTGTGCTTCCATCGATCTGGGTGGAAAACGCCCCCCTCGTGATAGTCGAGGCCGCGGTGCTCGGCCTGCCGGTGCTCGTGAACGACATCGGCAGTCTGTCGACATTCGGCGACGAAATCGGCAACAAGATCCTCTATCGAAACTTCCCCGAAGATTTCTCCCGCGCAATCGACGCGCTACGCACGCACCTCGCCGACGAAAATCGTCACTACGACTGGTCACGTTACTCGATCGATTGCTACGCATCGTCGCTGTATGCCGCGCTCGGTATTGACGAGCCCGTACCGCGCACGCGTGCCTGCTGACAGTCGATGCACTACCCATTTTCACTTCAGAAAGCACGATGACCGCCGTTCGAAAAAACTTCGCCATGTTGTTTGCGTTGCAGATCTCGACGTATGTCGTGCCGCTCGTCACGCTACCGCTCTTGACCCGTGTGCTGGGCCCTCAACAGTACGGAAGGCTGGCGTTCGTGCTCGCGGTGACAACGTATTTCATCAATCTGGTGAATTACAGCTTCGACCTGACGGCGACGCCGCGCGTCGCGCTCGCGCGTGACAAGATCGAGCGGTCCAGAATTTTCTGGACGACCATCAGCGCCCAGTGGCTGATAACCGTCGCGGGCTTCGCGGTACTCGTCGCGATGACGTCGTTGATTCCGTACTTCGAAGCGGAGCGCACGGCGCTGCTGATCGAATTCGGGATGGCAATAGGCGCCGCGCTCACGCCAGGCTGGTACTTTCAGGGCATTCAGAAGCTGAGCGTGTTCAGCATGACGGTGGTCGGGTATCGAGCACTGAGCGTCGGCGCTTTCTTCCTGTGGGTTCACACGCCGGACGATATTCTTCATGCGGTCGCCATTAATGCAGCCGTGCCGTTGCTCTGCGGTTTCACCTCGCTTGCTTACCTGTTCTTTTGTCAAGAGATCGCGCGTGTCCGCGTGCGGTTCGCGGATATTGTCGATGCATTGAAAGGCGGCACGCAGGTCTTCCTCGCATCGACTTCAATCTCGTTCTACGCCTCGACCAACACCGTCCTGCTGAGTATCGTTTCCGGTCACGTGGCCGCAGGCTATTTTGCCGCGGGCGACAAGCTGATCCGGGCCGCTGTCGGCATGTTGCAGCCGCTGAGGGCAACCACTTACCCTCATATCACCTATCTGATGCATAACGCACGTGACGAGGCGTTCGCGTTCCTTCGCAAGCTGATTGTCGTGCAGGGTGCGCTAGTGCTCGCAATGTCGGCGGTGATCTACGAGTTCGCGCCGCTCGCGGTCCGGATCCTGTACGGAGACACGTTCGGGCCGACAGTCGGCGTGCTGCGTTGTCTTGCGCTGGTGCCGTTCATGGCATGCATGACCGATCTATTCGGAATCCAGACGATGCTGCCGCTCGGCATGAAGCGCGTTTTCAGTACCATCCTGATCTCGTCCGGCTTGCTGAACGTCACGATACTGCCGCCGCTTGCCTCGCTATTCGCGGAGCGTGGCGCGGCGATCGCGGTGTTGATGGTCGAAACGATCGTGACCGTCGTACTCATGTACGTGCTCTTCCGTGAACGGGTTGGCCTGATCAACATACCGGCAAGATCGAGGTGATGCGGCTCGTGACGGAACAGGTTGGTCTGCGGCGACGACGGTTCGTTGTCCTCTACCGAGAGCACGAAGGGCTGCTCGCGCCATGATCGCAAGTATGGGCAAGGATCGGATGCTGCGTCACTGGTGATTCAGCCGCGTGACATACGCGAATCAGGTTTCCGGTCGAGTATTTGCTAGTCGAATCGGGGGCTTGGTCATGAACTTCTTTGCCTCGGCGCGCAAATGCCGACCCTTTCCATGTTTCCAGGGCTTGGTGACGGCGCGAGTCTTGGTTGAGACGACCGTCAGAGTGAGCACGCCGGATCATGCCGGTGCGAATCCTCCGTCGAAGCGACGGCTTGCTTCGATCGCCTACAGCCCTTCGAATATTTCCGTCATCATTTTTGCGCTTTTGCTCCAGCAGTATTTTTCCGCGTGGAGATTTCCCTTCCGTCTGAGCTCGGCTCTGAGTGCGTCGGAACCCAGCACGCGCCGCAATTTTTCCGCAATGTCGTCCTGCGAATACGGATCGCAGTACAGCGCCGCATCGGCGCAGACTTCCGGCAGCGCCGCGGCTTTTCCGACGATCGTCGGGCAACCATAGCGCATCGCTTCAAGAGGAGGGATGCCGAAACCTTCGTAGATGGATGGATAAAGGAAGCATGCCGCATTTTGGTACAGCGCTTTCAGTTGCTCGTCGCTGATATAGCCGACGAACTTGATGTTCGGTTCTGCCGCCAAGACATGATCCTGGTTTCCGAACACGGTGGTGTTTCTCATCCCGACGATGACGAGGTCGACCGACGGATCGTCGATCTGCCGAAATGCCGCGATGAGCCGGCCAAAGTTCTTGGTGGGATTCATGCTGCTGACCGCGAGCACGAACCGGTTCGGCGTCAGCGAGTGCGCGTCGAGCACGCTCGTGTCGGGCTTCAGCGAGTCGAGGTGATCCGCACCAAGCGGAACGACGCTGATTTTCTCGGTCGAGATGCCACAGTGGTAGGCGAGGCGGTCCCGTGAAAAATAGGAGTTGGTCAGCACGCAAGCGGAGGTTCGCGCCAGGATCCAGAACATGATTCGGTACCACACCCGAAACGAACGCGAAAAGTGGGCGGGCGTGTCGAATACCGCCGCATCGTGCATGTAGATGATCTGGTTGCGGATGAAAATGGACGCGGAATTGCCGAGATTGACGAGCCGACCGGGACGGGCGAAAAACGGGAGCACCAGTTGCTCCCACACGGCACCCTTGTAAAAACCGACCTTGACGGTCCGCGCGCCGTTCACCTCTACGCCGGGCTGTGGAGGCATAAGGAGGGTCACCGGTTCTTGAGGCTGAAACTTGATGAGCGCGGCGATCAGCTCGCGTGCGACCCGTTGTACGCCGGTCGTCTTCTGCGTGGTGAATCGACCGTTGTACACGAGATGTTTCGACTTTTTGAAGGCGGTCATGTCAATCATTGGACATTGAACTCAGAATCGGGCTTTGACGTGGTCGAGGGCAACCGGCTTGAAGTCGCGAGTGCCGGCGTGAGAATCGACCGCGTCCAGGCCATAAAGCATGTGCCACTGCCGGAAGACCGTGTTCATCGAAAACCTTTGAACCGCTCTCGTGCGCGCTGCCGCACCCATTTTTTCGCGAAGTTGCCGGTCGTCCCGCAGCTTGGTCAGATACACGGCCATCTCGTCGACGCTCGATGCGATATATCCGGTTACGCCGTGAATCACCACGTCGCGATTACCGACGACGTCCGTCACCACGGCCGGTATGCCCGCAACCTGGGCTTCGATCAATGCGACCGGCATGCCTTCCCAGCGGGAGGTCTGGACATAGATGTCCAGACCCGACGTGAGTGCCAGCGCGTGTGCGCGAGTCACCCAGCCGCTGCAGATGACGGCCGTGCTCTGGCGTGGATCCGGAATCTCGTCGGCGTCGCCGCCGATCCACAGGAAGTCGACGTCAGCCCGCTGCAGTTTGGTGGCCAGCTCGACGAATGCGTGATGGTTCTTCTGGAACGATGCCCGACCGCTCATTCCAACCACTGTCTTGCCATCGTCTCGTGCTCGGCGGGGCAGGATCTCGGCGACATCGACGCCGTTTTCCACGAGAACTGCCGATTTCGCATGGACTTTTTCCTTGATCTCACCGAGCTCGCTGCCGGAGCACGCGACAATGGTTCCGCCGATATGAGCCGCGATGCGTTCGAAGTTCAGATAGGCAAACTGCTTCATGCGGGAAATATCGAAGCGCAGGAATGAAAGGCCGTGAGGGGAATAGAGGACCGTCGCATTGGGCGCGGCAATTCTCGACGCGAGACGCCCGAGTACGCCTGCCTTCGACGAATGCAGATGAATCGCGGCCGGCTTGCAGTCGCGAAGAATCCTGGCCAGCGCGCGCACGCTCAAAAGATCCTGCCTGATGCTGACCTCGCGTGCCATGTCGACGTAGATCAGCTTCACGTCAGGCCGGAACAACGTTGAAAAATCGGCCGGCGTTTCGGGGCGAATCGAGTGCAGTACCGTCACATCGACGCCGGCTGCCGCGGCGTGATTGGCTAGCAGGGTCACCATCGAAAGCACGCCGCCACCAAACGCCTCGGCAATATGAACGATCTTCTTTGTGGTCATCTTTCGGCCTGTCGGTTCGATCGCGTTTTTCATCGATTGCCGTGAAAGTGGTTGGACGGCGGATTGTCAAATAGCCGGCGGGTCGCGCATACGCGACATCCGGCTCAGTGAAATATGGATTCCTAATTCATGAATTCATGAAAATTTCGCGCATTGAATCCATCATGTTGGGATTGAGGTGGATGATCCGTTGGCGTCGACGGTAGAGTCGACGAGGGCAGGCCTCGGGCCACCGTCCCTCGAAATCACGCAACCGCAAGTGCCTGTCGTGGCGCGCGTTTGACGATGAGGGCATTGTGCAGCGCATGCGCGACGCGCTGGGTGCGATGGCTTACCGACGAAGGAATTAATCGATCGCCGCCTGGGCTGACGACATTCACCGAGCGGTTCGTCGTTGAGAGATTCGCGCTATGTCCGCGTAACGATTCGTGGAATGTCGCGGCATCAGAAGAGATGGGGCTGCATATCTAGGTGTGCTGGCGCACCGAGGTCTAGCAGGATCAAATGGTCCAATGGAAAGCATTACCTCGTCCGTTTCGACGAAATCGCCGATCTGCCCGGCGGTCAACGAGTGGCAAGGATGTAGCTTGTTGTCGTCGCTGCAGAAGCAATCGATTTCGCGGCAGCGGGCGTGAACCACGTCAGCCGCGGCAGCGGGTATTCGAGCGCACGGGGCAGCCCCCGTGCATCAGATTTTTCCAGGGAACCGATTCGATATGCATGGTTCACGATGCCAGTCTCGCGCGTACGCCGTAATCGCCGGCATCCTGATGGCTGGCGGATCGATGTGGCCCGGGATCGTCGTGGCGGCATCCGACGTGTCGGCCTCAGGTGCGCTGCATGCGAACGTACCGGATGCATACGTTTATCCCGCCCCCGGCCGAGCAGATCAGGCGGATGAGTTGCAACGCGTGCTGGACGGGTTGCGTCCGGGGCAGCGACTGGTGTTCGCGCCAGGGCGGTATGTGATCGGTCGTTCACTGATCGTGCGGCGGCCGAATGTCGTGCTGTCGGGTTACGGCGCAACGCTGATGGCAACCCGCCCGGGTGACCAGACGGTCGAGATGCGGGGCGACGGTACGACGCTTATCGGATTTCGGCTCAGGGGAACCGGCACGACGCGCCTGGCGACGCGGGAGTCGACCAAGGTCGAGGTGACGGGGCACGACGTCCAAGTACTCGACAACGTGATCGACGGCGGTGCCAGCGCCGGCATTTTCGTGTTTGGAGGCTCGGACGTCGCGATCGTTGGAAACGAGGTACTGTCAACGCTCGCCGACGGCATTCATGTGACGCATGGCGCGCGTGACGTGCTGGTGCAAGGCAATGTCGTGCGTGACACCGGGGATGACATGATTGCCGTGGTGAGCTACCGGGGCGATGGTGTGCTGAGCCGCAACGTCTTCATCACGCGCAACTCGCTCGAAGGCAACACGTGGGGGCGCGGAATCACGGTGGTCGGCGGCGCGGACGTGACGATCTCGAACAACGTTGTGCGCAACGTGCAGGTGAGCTCCGGGATTCTCGTCGCGCAGGAAGACAGCTTCCAGACCTACGGCGCGTCCGGTGTCCGGATCGAGAACAACATAATTGCGAATATCCAGACGGTGACCGGCCGGACCGATCCGCGCCCACTCACGCAGCAGGCAGCGATAGAGGTCAGCACGTGGTCCGGTACGGTGACGCAAGTGGCCGTGATCGGCAACCGCGTATCGCAAGCGCGCTTCGACGGCATTCGCGTGTGGGGAAACGTGTCTGGGGTCCGGCTTGCGGATAATCAATTGTCGGGGATCGGAGGCATGCCGGTACGGGTTGGCCCGAAGCAGGATTGCGCTGTCGGCGACGCGAAAGCCGAGCCGTGCGCGATGGCGCTTCAAACCCGGCTGGTTACGCCCGATGTAGTCGGTGCGGATACGTCGTTGCTGCCGCGCGTTCGCGAATTCGCGTGGCAGCCTCGTTGATTGCCCGGCGCTGTCGATTGACGGCGGAACGCGCACGGCGAACGGCGTCGTCCGCCAGGTTGATCGATCAAGTGAGATCCGGGCGGGCGCCGTATCGACTATGTCTGTCGGGCAGGCAGCGCCTCGACCGCCCGCCCATACTGATCGTCGAACCGAACGATATCGTCCTCGCCGAGATAGTCGCCCGATTGCACTTCGATGATTTCGAGCGGAATCCGGCCGGGATTCTCGAGGCGGTGCACTTCGCCGACCGCGATGTACGTCGATTCGTTCTCGCACAGCAGGAACGTCTCGCTGCCGCGCGTCACCTTCGCGGTGCCGCGCACGACGATCCAGTGCTCGGCGCGGTGATAGTGCATCTGCAGCGACAGCCGCTTGCCGGGCTCGACGACGATCCGCTTCACCTGGAAGCGCTGGCCGAGATCGATCGAATCGTAGTGCCCCCACGGCCGCTGCACCTTGCGGTGCTCGCGCGCCTGCGGGCGCCGGTCGGTCTTCAGGCGCTCGACGATGTTCTTCACGCGCTGCACGTCGTGCTTGTTCGCGACCAGCACGGCATCGGGCGTTTCGATCACGACGACGTCCTTCATCCCGACGCACGCGATCAGGCGGCCCTCCGAACGCACGAGGCTGTCCTGCGTGTCCTCGAACACGATCGGGCCGCGCGCGACGTTGCCGTGATCGTCCTTCGGCATGATTTCCCAGATCGCATCCCAGGTGCCGACATCCGACCAGCCGGCCGCGAGCGGCACCACGATGCCTTCGATGCCGAGTTCGCCGTGCTCCGCGAGCCGTTCCACCACCGCGTAGTCGATCGAGTCCGACGGGCACGTGTCGAAGGCCGCCGCATCGATCCGGAAGAACGGATCCTCGGGGATGCCCGCGCGCCACGCGGTTTCGCAGGCCGCATGGATGTCCGGTGCGAGTGCGCCGATCGCCTTCAGCCAGACCGATGCGCGCGTCACGTAAATCCCGCTGTTCCACCAGTAATCGCCGGATTGCAGGTAGCGCTCGGCCAGCGTCGCATCGGGTTTTTCGACGAAGCGTCCGATCGCGTAGCCGCCCTGGCCACCGTGGCGGCCCGTGCGCGGCTCGCCGACCTGGATGTAGCCGTAGCCCGTCTCCGCGCGTCGGGGCAGCACGCCGAGCGTGACGATCGCCCCTTCCTGCGCGTAGCGCGCCGCGCGCGCGATCGCGTCCTGGAACGCGCCGACGTCGGTGATCACGTGATCGGCCGGCATCACCGCGAGCACGGGATCGTCCGCGAGCTGGCTCGCGTCGAGTGCCGCGAGCGTCAGCGCGGGCGCGGTGTTGCGCGCGGCCGGTTCGAGCAGGATGCGGGCGGGCGCCGCGCGACCGACCACCTGCGCGGCACTCATGACGCGATGCTGTTCGCCGCAGACCAGCAGCAACGTGTCGCCGAGCGACGCGTTCGCGATGCCGTTCAGGCGGCGCGCCGTCGCCGACAGCGGCGATTCGTTCGAAATCAGCTCGATCAACTGCTTCGGATACTGCTCGCGCGACAGCGGCCACAGCCGGGTGCCGGAGCCGCCGGCGAGAATCACCGGCAGGATGCGCGGCAGGTCGGGATCGGGAACCGGGCGAAGGGTGCGGGTCATCGATTGGCTCCGGTGTCGGCGGGCAGCCGGTTGTGTGTACGGCTGTCGGCACGTGCGTCGTCGTCGCGCGACCGGTGTGCCGAAACGACCCGGTGCAGCAGGCCGCGCAGCGCGCCTGCTGCGCGGTCGCTGGGCCGCACCAGGCCGACGAACGGCGCACCCTGTTCGAGATACGGGCCGTAGGCCTTGCGAAATCCGAAACGCTTGTAGAACGCCTGGCGCGGTGCCGGGACGTGCGTGCGCACCGCGGCGTCGGGCCACGCCGCCTGCGCGGCGGTGAGGGCGCGCCCGATCAGCTGCTCGAGCGTAGCGTCGTCGCGCCGGCGCTCGCTCGTCAGCACCTTGTCGATCACGGCGTCCGGGTCGATGTCGTCGCCGGGCAGGATGCGTGCGTAGGCCGCGACTTCCATCGTGTCGCCGTCGCGTACGGTTGCATAGACATGCAGCGCGCCCGCGTCCTTGCCGTCGATGTCGAGATGCGTGTGCGCGTCCTCGACCACCAGCACGGCGTTGCGCGCGCGCAGGATTGCATAGAGATCGACGGCGCCCAGATGTTCGAATTCACAACAATGCCATTCCATGATGCTGTCCTCGCGTGATGCCTTCGGCACGCCGTGCCGCGCGGACGCGATCGTTCCGTGCGGTGCGGCGATTCTCATCATCCGGGTGCGCCGTGCGCCGGTCTGTTCGAAAGCGTACTCTCGCTCCGGATTCGCGCGGCCGGCACGGCATGCACGGCGCGGCCTGCCGCGCGAGCGCCGCAAAGTGCGGTAGCACACACCGCGGCGGCCGGTGCTTTTCCATAATTGACCCATCGTCGCGGCCCGCCTCGATGCGCGGCCAGCCAACATCGAACGTCAATAAAGAACCGGGGCAGGACTTGAAGATTTCGAGCATTCACGACGGGGCGATCGTGCATGGCGGTGCCGGGTGCACCCTCGCGCACGCGGTCGGCTGCATCGCATGGGCGGACCGTGTGGAGCCTCGTCGAATTCCTTCCGGATCGTGCGCGCCCGCGCGGCACACGCGTCCCTCATCCCCACGCCATTGTTTGCACGCATGCGCCACCGCGGCGATGCGTCGTCGCCGCGGCTCGCGACCAGGCGGTGCGGCATGGCCGACTGCGACAACGGGCAGCCCGCATCCTTACAGATGGAATGCAGTGCACGGGCGTGACGCAACCGGGCGTCGCCATGCTGCACTGCGGGAGGCGGCGGTCGGCACGACCGGCATCACGCTTGGCCGCGACGATGTGCCGGAGGACGACCGGCGTGCTCGGCGGGCGTTTCGCCGTGCGCCGGCACAGCGGAACGGGATGCCCGACGCGGCGTGGTTGATTACGGCATGTAACCGACAAGAGCAGGACGGGCAGGCCGCATGCGGTCGCGATACGATGCGGCCTGCCGCCGGTGGGCCTGATTATGTGGAAAATGAAATGCGGTGCCGCCCATTCCGGGGGATTTCGATGAATATCACAGGCAATCGACCGTCCCCATCTTGCGGAAAAGTAGTATTTGCCACTGATTGACTGGAATGCTCGTAGATAATCAAATCTCAGTGGACAAACACGTGTGGTGCGGTGCGACAGGTCGCGTAACCGGTTGATTCAGGATTATCTTTTGGTAACACGACCATCTCGAAACGGGGTGTAAATTCAGATGCGGATGAAATGCGGCAGTCATTCCGGGAGCGGGTTGGCGGCCATCCGGTTCGGCATCGGGCGCCATTGTCGTGTACGACGTGACGCACATGCCGGCGGCATTCCCGTCTGCCGACGCGCTCCGCCTTGACGGCGGGTCGCTTCAAAGCGGGAACGTCGTGGCTCCCGCAGCCGCGCGTTCCCTTCGAGTTAGATGACAACGAGGCCGGATGACATCCGGCTCGACCTCCGGGGGTTCTCGCCGTGTGCAGTTTCGATCTTCGCCAAAGCTGCGGAAACGCAGCGCGGAAAGGCGGCCATGCGCCGCCGGCCGCAGCGCACGCGAACGGTTCGCGGAGTGGAGAAAGTGATGGTTCGTTATGAATATGCCAATAACGCGCGATAAGAGCGCCGGCGCGGGGAGTGGTAACGGGCAGCGTCCGCTGATTTACTGGACGCAGTCGCCGTCCGTCATGCTGCGAAAGGAACTGTCGCGACGCGACTGGAAAGTGTCGATCGTCGCGCAGGCGAGTGAGCTGCGCGATACATCCGGCGAGATCACCTGCGGCATCCTCGACCTGAGCGGCGGCCACGCCGACGCGATCGGCAGCATTGCGTCGACCTGCGCGTCGATGCGCGACGTCGTCTGGGTCGCACTCGTCGACGTCGGCCAGACGGCTTCGCCGAACGTGCGCGCGCTGTTGCGCGACTATTGCTTCGATTACGTCACGTTGCCGGCGTCGCACCAGCGGATCGCCGATACGGTCGGCCATGCGTACGGCATGGAATGCCTGTTCGCGCGCGACCGCGAACGGCTCGAATCCGAAGAGAAAGGCATTGTCGGCACCTGCAGCGCGATGCTGCGGCTGTTCGATACGGTGCGGCGCTTCGCGCGCACGGACGCACCGGTGTTCGTGTTCGGCGAAACGGGGACCGGCAAGGAGTTGACGGCCGTCGCGATCCATCGCCATTCGGAGCGCCGCAACGGTCCGTTCGTCGCGGTCAATTGCGGCGCCATTCCGCCACATCTGCTGCAATCCGAACTGTTCGGCTACGAGCGCGGCGCGTTTACGGGCGCGAACGCGCGCAAGATCGGCTATGTCGAAGCGGCGAACGGCGGCACGCTGCTGCTCGACGAGATCGGCGACCTGCCGCACGAGAGCCAGGCAAGCTTGCTGCGTTTTCTGCAGGAGCGTGCAATCCATCGCCTTGGCGGCAGCGATCCGGTACCGGTCGATGTCAGGATCGTGTCGGCGACGCACGTCGACCTGCGCGACGCGATGGAGGAAGGGCGCTTCCGGGCCGACCTGTTCCACCGGCTGTGCGTGATGCGCATCGACCAGCCGCCGCTGCGCGCGCGCGGCAAGGACATCGAGCTGCTCGCGCATCACATGCTCGAGCGCTTCCGCGGCGACGCGCGCCATCGTGTACGCGGATTCTCGACGGATGCGATCACGGCGCTGTACAAGCACGACTGGCCCGGCAACGTTCGCGAACTGATCAACCGCGTGCGCCGCGCGGTCGTGATGACGGAAGGCCGCCTGATCACCGCCCAGGATCTCGAACTCGAATACTGTCTCGATGCGGCGTCGCCGTCGGTGGCCGACATCCGCAAGTCGATCGAGCGCGAGGCAATCGAAACGGCGCTGCTGCGCACGCGCGGGCGCGTCGCGGCTTCGGCGCGGGAGCTCGGGGTGTCGCGCGCGACGCTGTACCGCTGGATGGAGGCATACGGGATCGAGCGGCCGCGCGGGACGGGCTCGTCCGACTGAGATTCGACCGGGGCGCTCGCGGCTTGCGCAGCCGCGAGCGCCGCGTCAACCGGCCTGCGTGGCGCGCACCGCGCGCGCGGCGTTCACGGCGCGGATTTCCACGGCCGGCGGCCCATCCGCGGCCCCATTCTTCCCGGCCGTTCCAAGCGGAACGAGCACCACGCGTGCCGGCGTGCCGGGCGCGAGATGGAACCAGTCGTCGCGCGGCACGAATCCCGGCGCATCGATCTGCACATGGCGTGCGACGTGCCGTGTATCGATGTCGACGTGCCACGTGTCGCCGGTGCGCGATACACACGCCTCCAGCCCGAGTTCGCGGCGCGCCAGCACCGCCGGATGCGTACGGGACGGGAAATGGAATGCCTGCGACAGCAGGGTGCCGTCGTCGCCGCGCAGGGTCGCGACGACGGTGTCGTGTTCGCAGGGCCCGAAGCGGTACGCGTAGGTCCAGTCGAAGAAGCGACCGAGCAGCTCGGCCGAACCGATCCGCACCGTGTCGTGCGCGGCGATCCGAACCGGGCAGCCGGCCCGTGCAACCGCCGTGCGGCCGTCGCGCAGCGCGACCAGTTCGAGCGCCGCCGACAGCGGCGCGGGGCGCTCGTTGACGACATGCACGTCGAGCCCGTTCAGGCCTTCGTCGATGAGCAGCACCTGTACGGGTTGCAGCACCTGACGCAGCGCATGCCACGCCGATTTCGGCCGGTGCGCGGCGTCGATTACCCCCCAGCCGGCGCCCGGCATCACGTCCTGGAACTGCCAGACCAGCGCGCCGGCGCAGCGCGAGCCGGTGCGCCGCCATTCGGAAAACGTCTCGCGCATCACGTCGGCGACTACCGCGCGCGACAGTTCGAAGTAGCGCGCCGGATCCTCGCGCCGCAACCGGTCGGGCACGACGTCGTACAGCGTCTGCAGATAGTGGTCGCGAATGTCCTCGAAATCCCACGACGTGCCGGGGTCGCGCGGCACGGCGGCTTTCCAGCGCGGCTCGTGCACGCCGGGCCAGCCGAGCTCGGCGAGCGTCGCGTCGCATGGCACGTTCGACAACGCGAGGCATTCGCTCGCGAAGCGCACGTCCGCGCGGCGCGCGTCATCGAGCGGGCGCAGGTAGGCACCGACACCGTAATAGTGCGACACGCGTTCGCGCGGCATGAACGGCAGCACGCCGCCGTCGGGCGAATCGGGCACGTACGGGACGTCGGGCCGGCATGCGGCCGCATGGCCGGCCAGCCGGTCGGCGGTCAGCTCGAGGAAGCGCTGCTTCGGCCCGAGCCCGGACATCGCGGCCTGCTGCGCGATCTCGCTGCCGCCGCACAGGACGGCAAGCGACGGCGATGCGCCGTGACGCGAGAGGAACTGTCGGGCCTCGCGATCGACGTTGTCCGCGAACGCGGGATCGTCGAGCGCGTAGTCGAAGTTCGCGAACATGAAATCCTGCCAGACCAGCAGGCCGAGCCGGTCGCACCACGCGTGAAAGGCATCGGCCTCGTAGGTCATCGTGCCGCCGACGCGGATCATGTTGAAGCCGGCGTCGCGCGCGAGCCCGAGCAGGCGGGCGTAGGTGGCGTCGTCCGCGTGCAGCGCGAGCGGCGCGGCGCTGCTCCAGCACGCGCCGCGCGCGAACACGGGCACGCCGTTGACGCGCAGCCCGAAGCCCTTGCCGTCGGCGCCGGGGTCGACCTCGATCGTGCGAAAGCCCGTCGCGCCAAGCGGCCGACGCTCGGCGCCGATATGCAGCGCGATGTCGTACAGCACCGGCTCGCCGTGCGTATGCGGCCACCAGCGGCACACGTTGGGCACCGCGACGCTTGCGCGCAGGCGATCGGGGCCCGCACGTTCGAGCGTGGCGTGGTGCTGGCCGCACGACAGCCGTGCCGCGAGCGCGTCGGGCAGCGGCGCGGCGAACGTCAGGTCCGCGTCGAGCCAGCCGGTGTCGCCCTCGAGGCGCGCGTGCAGGTTGCAATCGGCGAGAACGGGCCCGTCGGCCGGATCGAGCACGTCCACGGGCCGCCACGGGCCGGTCGGCACATGCGGCGGAAACCAGCCCGGCATGTGCCCGAACAGCGACGTGCGGATCGTGCGCAGGGCCGCCGGCTCCGCGAGGCGCGTGCGCCAGCGCGCGCGGCGCGGCGCGCGCGCGTCGCGCAGGTGCGGGGCGAGCGCGCGGAAACAGAGCGTCAGCCGGTGCGACCCGTCGAGCGACACGGGCACGTCGTGCGCGACGAACATGCTGTCGGAGCGGAGGATCGGCGTGTCGTCGAGCCACGCCTGAGCGAGCGTCGCGAGGCCGTGAAAGCGCAGCACGCGCGGCCCGTGTCCGCGCAGTTCGATCCGGTACCAGTGGTCGCGCTCGTCGAGCGATACGGCTTCGTCGAGCCGGCCGGCGAGCGCGAGCGACTGTGCGACGGTACCGGGCACGGCCGCCGGAATCCAGCCGTTGCCGGCGGCCGGGAGATCGCGCGGTTCCCGCGCGGCCCCCGCGGCCGTCGCCAGCATCGACCACGCGGGCAGGGCGCGCGTGCGCGTCACCGCATGACCGGCACGGGTGCCGCCGTGTCGCTGTGCACGGGCGTCATGTGCCGTAGCGGCAAGCCGATCTGCCGCGCGCACGCGACCACGTCCGCGTAGGCGGCCTCGATCGCTTCGAGCGTCGAATCGCCGCGTTCTTCCTTGCCGCGCGCGCAGGCGCGTGCGAGCCGGAATTCCAGCACCATCGCTTCGGACGCGATGCGGTCGCACGCGGCGCGGATCTCGGCGAACGGCCCGACGCAGCCGCTGGCCTGCAGCCAGCGCGCGTAATGGCCGAACAGCTCGAAGTTCGCGCCGAGCTGTCGCACCGAGTTGAACGAGTACGCATGAAAGCGCTCGAGCGGCGAATCGGCGAGCGTCCGCGCGTCGGTCTGCAACTGCCGCCGGAACGCGGCGATCGGGTCGACCACCGGCAGGCGCCGCAGGTGGCGCTGCAGCGCGGCGAGCGACGTCTCGCACAGCGTGCGTTCGTCGAGCGGCGCAAACCGCCGTTTCGCGCATTCGACATAGGGTGGCAGCGTCATCGGCGAGCTGCCGCCGACGAGCCCGTCGTAGTCGAAATCCTCGGCCACGTAATAACCGCTGTTGTGGAAGTAGCCGATCTGGCGATTCGCGCGGTCGATCGCATCGATGCCGATCGTCGTCTTCGTGTGCTGCGTGCGGTAGCTGCTGCCGCGCGTATCGGGCAGGAACCACGCGTCGACTTCGACGATCATCAGGTGACCGCGCGCGACCTGCGTCTCGATGTGCCGGTCGAGCGGTTCGTAGATCGAGTGCTCCTGCACGACGATGCCGTACAGCCGCTCCAGTTCGTCGTGCGGAAACTTGAAGAACGTGAACTGGTCGCCCTCGAAATCGAGCGCGATCGTGAACGGCAGCGCCGCGTACGGATTGAAGCCCCACCACCGGAGCACTTCGAGCCACATGTCGACGTAGCAGTTGGTCTGCTTCCAGACCATCTCCTGGCTGTGCAGCGGATGCGGCCGGTAGTGGCGCGCACGGTGGCGCACATCCTCGAACGACGCGTCTTCGCCGTCGCGGGACACGAATCTCATCGCGTGCCCCACAGCACGTCGCGGACTTCACGCGGCCATGCATCGATGTCGAAGCCGTGGTGGCGGAACAGCGCGAGCGTGAGCCGTTCGAGGCCGAAGCCGACGCAGCCCGTGTGCGCGACCTCGTCCGCCGCGGTGCGGATGTTCCACAGCAGCCCGAAATGGTCCATGTGGTAATTGAAGCTCAGGCAGGCGGTCTGGCGATCGTCGTGCTCGATCGGGATCAGCAGCTCGAACTTCAGGTTCTGCTCGCGCTGGCTGTTCGCGACGATCTTGCCGCCGCGCCCGAAGAACGGGTCGTTCGCGAGGTCGATCGCGTTGGGCAGGCGCAGCGCCTCGATCATCCGCGTGCCGCGTTCGATCCAGGTCTCGCGGAACGAGACGATCTGCTCGGGCGTGCCGATCCGCACGTATTCGCGCATCCGGAACAACTGCATGCGGGTCGGATCGAGCGACGGCTCGTGGCGGAAGCAGTACGAGAATACGTCGACGATCCGGCCGTCGGCCGGCAGCGTGCCCGCGCGTGCCACGACAGGGTAGACGGGGTAGCACGCGGCCGGCGTCATCACGACATAGGTCGGCTTCTGGCTTTCCGTCCAGTCGTCGCCTCGGTCTAGGCACTGGAGTACGCGCTGGTGCTGGCGTTCGTCGCCGCAGAACGCATGCACGCTGCCCGCGAGCTGCGGGAAGCTCTTCATGTATTCGCTGCGCTCGAACTCGATGCGGCTCATGGCCGGCGGGAAGCGCAGCACTTCGGCCTGCTGGTCGGCGCCGATGCGCGTGACGAACGCGTCGAGCGCTTCCACGACGCGCTCGAACCGTTCGCTGCGGCCGAACAGGCCCTGGATGCCGGTCGAGACCAGCAGGCCCGCGTCGATCAGTTCGTCGCGCAGCGGGTTGACGCCCGCGCGGTCGAGCGGTGCGTCGGCGGGAGCGGAGGCGGCGGAGGGCACGGCAAGGCGATCGTTCACGTATGTTTCTCCAGCGTCGCAGGACGCAGCGCGAGCAGCAGGTTCGAGGTGTTGGTGGCAATGCGGTCGTTGCTGATCATCAGCGGCGCCGCATGCAGGTCGCGAATGTGGCGGCCGATGCTGAACGGCGTGCCTTGCTTGTAGCCGGCCATCCCGCAGATCATCATGGCCTGGTGCGCGACTTCCAGCGCGGTCGTCGACACGTAGGTCTTCAGCGTGTTGATCTCGGCGGCCCAGGCCATCCCGGCCGACCACGAGCGCGCGGTCGCATTCGCATGGAGGCGCAGCACGTTGTCGACGCGGGCCTGCATGGCCTGCATCAGCGCGAGCGATTCGGCGATGCGTCGCGACGCGGGCGACGGTGCGCCGTCGGTCTGGCGTGCCTGCGCGCGGAAGAACTGGTGCGCGCGATGGAACGCGTCGCCGGCCACGCCGATCCAGACCGCGGCCCACAGGATGTGCGACACCGGCACCATCGTTTCCTCGGCGATCTTCGCGAACGGCACCGGCAGGCACTGGACGGCGGCGCCTTGCGCGTCGAGCTCGAAACCGTTGCTGCAGGTGCCGCGCATCCCGAGCGTGTCCCATTCGCCGCGGCGCGTGAGCGTGTAGCCGTCGCGCAGCAGCGTGACGAGCACCTGCTCGGAAGCCGGGGCGTCCGCATCGCGTCGTGCGGTCGCGAGGATGCCGTCCGCATAGTCGCCGTACGAGATCGTCGGCGCGGATTTGCGCAGCCGGAACTCGCCGTTGTCGGTTTCGAGCGCGCACTGGCTCGCGCGCAGGTTGCCGCCGACGCCGTTTTCCGACGTAGCCGATGCGAGCAGCCACTGGTGGCGCACGAGTTGCTGAAGGAAGAGCTTGTGCCAGCCCTGGTCGACCGCGTGGTCGACGATGCAGGCGACCTGGATCTGGTGCATCGCGAACACCATGGCCGACGACGCGCAGGCCTGGCCGAGAATCGAACAGGCCGACGCGATGTCCTCCAGCGACGCGCCAGCGCCGCCGAGATGGGTCGGCACCATTGCGCCGAGCAGGCGGCGCGCGCGCATCGCCTCGATCGCCTCGACGGGGCAGCGCGCGTCTCGGTCGACCGCGTCCGCGTGCTGCGCGGCGATCTGCGCGACGGCATGCGCGGCCTCGTCGAGCCGATGCGCGTCGCTGTCGGTCGCGAGTTCGGGAAGCAGCGCGCTCATGCGGAATGCTCGGTGCGTTGCAGCGTGGCGATCGTGTCCGCGAGCGCGTCGATGCTGCGGAACAGGTTGCGGTTCAGCATTTCGTCGGGAATCTCGATGTTGAATTGCTTCTCGATCGCGAGCATCAGCTGGATCGTATCGAGCGACGAGAGGCCCGCTTCGTAGAGGTCGTCCCCGTCGCCGATCGAATCGATCGCGGCTTCGAGGTGGGCGACGTGCTTGAGGATGGTTCTGATTTCGTTTTTCACGTGCTGCTCCGGCGTGCGTGGTGTCGTCCGCTCGGGCAGACGCGGCATACGCGCTGACGTCCCCCCGGCAGTCCGGCATCAGTAGACCATTGGCAGGCACGGCGTTCTGTTCGCCACCCTACAAACCGCTAACCCTGCGTACCGAGGAAGCGCAGCGCCGAAGTGCCGCGCGGGCAGGCGGGGGAGGCGGGTCAGGCGCGCGAAGCGGCCGGCACACCCGAGTCGGCCGACAGGATGCGCTTCATCTCGTCACGCACGATCGCGCGGCAGCCGCACGACATCTTCTCGAGACCGTCGAGGTCGGCGAGCTCGATCGAACTCCGGTATTGCCGGATCAGGCCCAGCTTCTGGATCTCGCCGGCGGCATCGGTGACCGTTTCGCGCCGCACGCCGAGCATCTGCGCCAGCATGCTGTGCGTCACCTGGATCTCGATGCTGCGGGTCCGGTCGTACGCGAGCAGGAACCATCTGCATAACTGATGTTTGAGCACGTGATGACGGCTGCAGAACGTGATCTGCGAGACCTGCGCCATCAGCAGCCGCACGCAGACGAACACGAGATGGCGAATGACCGGTGACGCGTCGAACGCGGCGGCGAACACGCGCCGGTCGAGCCGGTAGGCGAAACCGTCGCGGCAGGCCACTGCCCGGCAGGGCATCCGGCCGCTGCCGCCGATCACGTCGTCGCACGCCACGCTCTCGCTGCCGATCTCCGCGACTTCCAGCGTCATGCCGCCGGACGACACGTACTGCAGCGAAATCGCGGTCGTGACGGGCAGGTAGACCGCGGCGAGCATTTCGCCGGGCTCGCAGAGCACTTGCCCCGATTTCAGGTGGACAAGTTGAAGGTGGGGGGCGAATGTCGCGAGCTCGTCGCGGTCGACGGCCGCGAGAAACCGGTTCGCATCGAAGCTGTGAGAAAGCTCGATCATGCCGTTCGCGTACGCGACGGTGTCAGGGGCCTGGTGAGTCACGGCGCATCCTCGTAGGGTGGCGGTCGCGCGTCGTCTCGGCGATACCCCGAAAATGGGGAATTCGCACGATCGTGCGGACTTGTGTTCGTCAGAAATGGAGTGACGATACTCGCGAAAAGGCTAACACGCCATTGAATTCGATCAATTGCACATTGCGTCATTTCACAAAGTTTGACGATTTTTGGCGGGCGGGAATGTTATCCGGATTTAATGATTCGTTTTAGTGGAATTAATCATCCGGAAATCGAATGGGACGTTTGACATTCATTCGATGTCGAACGGGAATCAATCGAACGGTGCCGTGCTTCGTGCGGAGAAAGTGCTGGGCGGACATTGAACATTATTTGACAATCGAATGACGCGCGCAAAAATATCCATAAAAATCAATTATGTACGAGCGAAATGTGCGTCAGGTAACAGAGCCTGAATTTAGTGTGTCGATTCAAATTTGAGACAGTTTCAAACGGCCGTGCGAGGCATGATGCCGCAGCGAAGTGCTGCAGGGCACATCACGGAAACAATTGAAAATCGACTGTAAGTATATGAGCGGCAAGCCTGGCAGCCCCGCCGTATCTGTCTTGGTTCGATGCAGGGGAAATGATCAGTCAAATGGCTTGCGGTGTCCGGCGCCCGGAAGAGTGTCCGGAAATGAGACGCTTTTTCTGGTTTTGAGCCGGTAATTCGGGCGATCTAAATCGGGCGTGATTCACATATTAAGGATGGACAAGGTTTGGCACGTAAATCGCTTATTCGGGCTGGCGTGTCGAAACGGGACGGCCGATTCGATCCGGCGGCAATGAGCCGAGGGTCGGTCGGAATCAGGGTTGTGGGCCGCAACCACCGCCGACGTCCGGGCGCGCATCGCGATAACGAGTTCCGTGCCCGCGGCTGCAAGCGGCGCGAACGATAAAAGGGATACAGACATGCTTCATCTTCACTCGAGCTACTCGGCGAATGCCATCCTCGATGCCCTCCCGGAGGACAGCATCCGCACCATCGCACCGCATCTCGAACTGGTCAGGATCAAGGCCGGGATGCTCGAGCGGGTCGGCGAACCGATGCGCCACGTGCATTTCCCGACGACGTCGATGATGTCGGTGCAGCACCTGATGGAGGATGGTGCGATGGTCGAGGTGGCGCAGGTCGGCCGCGAGGGAGTGGTCGGTCTGGCGACGCTGGTCGGTGGCGCCGCGGCGTCGCACCGGATCGAGGTTCGCATCGGCGGGATGGCCTATCGTGTGCCGAGCTGCGTGATGCGCGCCGAATTCGAGCGGTCGCCGGCGACCTACCGGCTGCTGCTCAGCTACTGCCAGGCCGCGATGGCGCAGATCTCGCGCAGCGCGCTGTGCAACCGGCATCACTCGGTCAGCGAGCAGCTCAGCCGCTGGCTGCTGCTCGCGCACGACCGCATCGACGGCGACGAACTGGCGGTCACGCAGCAGACGATCGCGAACATGCTCGGCGTGCGGCGCGAAGGCGTGACGGAAGCGGCCGGCAACCTGCAGGAAGCCGGACTGATCCGGCAGCGCCGCGGCCGCATCACGGTGCTCGACCGCGACGGCCTCGAACATCACGCGTGCGAATGCTACGACCTGATTCGCGCCGACTATCGCAGGCTGCTCGGCACCCGTGAGACGGCGAGGCCGACACCCGTTCGGCCCCGCATGCCGGACGGGCATCGCGGGTTCCCCGCACATGGTGCGTGACGATGCAGCCGAGGTTCGGTGGAACGAATGCGATGCGGCGTGCCGCGATCGCAGCGACCGACGCCGTACTCGTGCTGGCCGGCGCGCTCGCGGCGCAGGCGGCCTCGGGCGTCGCGTGGCGCGCGCTGTCCGACGCGCAGCGCGGCACGATCGCGCTGCTGTGCGTGCTGACGGTGGCGTTGCTGCCGCGCTACCTGCGCACCGTGCGCGGCAGCGTGGCGCCGCAAGGCGGCACGCATGCGCTGACGCAGACGATCGTGGCGCTCGTCTGCGCGAGCGTGCTGACGGTGGGCGCCGCGATGTGGATCATGAACCGCGGCGGCACGATCACGACACGCTGGATCGCGCGCACGGTGCTGGCCGGCGACGCGGCGCTGCTGCTCGGCCGTGCCGCGCTGCTGGCGCTGGCACTGACGCGCGACGACCCGCGCGCGCGGCAGCGCCGCGTCGCGGTGGTCGGTGCGACGGCGTACGGGCGTGTCGCGGTCGAGCGGATGCAGCTCGCGCCGCAGGGCCCTTTCGTGGCGGCGTGCGTATTCGATGACGACGCGCCGGCTGCCGCCGGCGGCATCGGCGGCGTGCCGGTGATCGACGACTGGAACGCACTGCGCGACCTGATTCGCGGTGGCGAGATCGACGAGGTATGGCTCACGCTGCCGATGTCGCAAGAGTGGCGGATCCAGCGCATCGTCCGCGAGTTGCGCGACGAGTTCGTGGAATTGCGGCTGCTGCCCGACGTGCGGCAGATGGCGATGGTCGATCGCTCGGCGACCGACGTGCTCGGCATGCCGGCGATCAATCTCGCGACCACGCCGCGCTCGGCGCCGGAGCTGTGGGCGAAGTTCGCGTTCGACCGGCTGTTCGCATTCGGTGTGCTGATTCCGTTGCTGCCGCTGCTGTCGATGCTGGCGATCGCGGTCAAGCTGTCGTCGCCGGGGCCCGTGCTGTTCAGGCAGCGCCGCAAGGGCGTCGACGGCCGGGAGTTCGACATCCTGAAGTTCCGGACGATGCGCGTGCATCGCGCACAACCGGGTGTCGTGCGGCAGGCGTCGCGCAACGATGCGCGCATCACGCGCGTCGGCGCGTTCCTGCGGCGCACGTCGCTCGACGAGCTGCCGCAGTTCTTCAACGTGCTGTTCGGGCAGATGTCGGTCGTCGGCCCGCGTCCGCATGCGATCGAACACGACGACCTTTACCGGCAACTGATCGACTGCTACATGTACCGCTACCGCGTGCGGCCCGGCATCACCGGATGGGCACAGGTGAACGGCTATCGCGGCGAGACGCGCAAGGTCGAGGCGATGGAGGCGCGCGTCAAGTTCGACCTGTTCTACATGCAGAACTGGAGCTTCTGGTTCGACATGAAGATCATCCTGTTGACGGTCGTGCGAGGGTTCATCGGCCGGAATGCCTTTTGAGGATTGCGAATCGTCCGGTGCGGTAAATCACGCCGGCGAATCCGTCGGTGGATCGATGCCGAACCAAAGGACAGACGCGATCATGCGGCGAATTGCTGCGCTGCGGCTGCGCTGACGGGCGTTGCGGCGTGAATCCTGCATCGTGTTTTCGCGTCCGTCCCCAGTTTCCGCAAGCCTTCACGTGCATCGCGGGGCACGCTGATTCCGGTCAACACACGCGTGTGCAATGGGTTTATCCTGCATCGAATGCGTCCGGCGCCTGATGCGTCCGGGCGCGTATCCGTGGCGCGGCGGCGCCGGTCGAACCTTGCCCGCCGCACACCGGCGCGACACTGCGCGCGACCATTTTCCGCGCGGAACCCGGAACAGGAGAGACGGCCATGGCGCTCGACGCACAACAACGGCAGACGCTGAAACAGCGGCTGAACGAGAGCGAGCAGACGTTACGTGCGGAGATACGCACGAGCGAAGACCAGCGCGCGTCGGAATCCTATGCAGATCTCGCCGGCGCGGCGCCGGACGAGGGCGACGAGGCGAATGCGGATCTGTTCGTCGACGTCGATCATGCATTGATCGGCATGAAACTCACCGAACTGCGCGCGGTCGGCCGCGCGCAGCAGCGGATGCGCGACGGCAGCTACGGCGAATGCATCGACTGCGACGGTTCGGTCGGCTACGAGCGCCTGCTGGCGCGCCCGGCCGCCGAACGCTGCACGCATTGCCAGTCGATCTACGAGCGGCACTACGCCACGACACCGCGCGCCACCCTCTGACGTCGCGCCGCAACGTCGCTGCACGCGACGCACGGCCGGCGTACGATGATGAACGTGCGCCCGGCGGCGTCGGCATGCGGCACCGCGCGGGCAGACGGCGTCGCGCACGCGCGCGGCACCATCCACGTGGAAGGGAGCCACGCCGATCATGCCGATCCACAATGCCGGGTGTGCGGCCGTGTTCGCCGAGATCGCCGACATGCTCGAGATCCAGGGCGCCAATCCGTTCCGGGTGCGTGCGTATCGCAACGCCGCGCGCACGATCGCTGACTACGGGCGCGATATCGCGACGATGATCGCGAACGGCGACGATCTCGGGAAGATTCCGTCGATCGGGCCCGATCTCGCGTCGAAGCTGCGCGAGATCGCCGCGACCGGCACCTGCGAACTCCAGCAAACGCTGCGTCATGCGCTGCCGGGTGCGATCGTCGAGCTGCTCGACGTGCCGGGGCTCGGCGCGAAACGCGTGAAGGCGCTGCATGACGCGCTGCACGTCGATTCGCTCGAACAGCTTCGCGCCGAGGCGAAGAGCGGGCACGTGCGTGAATTGCCCGGCTTCGGTGCGAAAACCGAAGCCCATCTGCTCGAAGCGATCAACGACCGGCTGCAACGCGAACCCCAACGCTTCCTGCTGCCGGATGCGGCGCACGCGCTGCTGCCGCTGCTCGAACGCCTGCGCGCGATTGCGGGTGTCGGCAAGGCTGTGCCGGCCGGCAGCTTCCGCCGCCGCCGCGAGACGGTCGGCGATCTCGACATCCTCGTCACCGCACGCGATCCGCAGGCCGTCGCCGACGCGTTCGTCGGCTACGGCGAGGTGGCGCGCGTGCTGGCGCACGGCAAGACGAAGTCGAGCGTCGTGCTCGCGAGCGGGTTGCAGGTCGACCTGCGCGTCGTCGATGCCGATGCGTTCGGCGCGGCGCTCGTCTACTTCACCGGATCGAAGGCGCACAACATCGCGTTGCGCAGGATCGCGCAGGCCGGCGGGCTGAAGATCAACGAATATGGCGTGTTTCGCGGCGACGAACGGATTGCCGGCGCGACCGAGGCGTCGGTGTATGCGGCGATCGGGCTGCACGAAGTCCCGCCCGAATTGCGCGAGGATCGTGGCGAGATCGACGCGGCGCGCGCGGGCGCGCTACCGGCGCTGGTCGAGCGCAAGCATGTGCATGGCGACCTGCATGCGCATACCGACGCATCGGCCGGCCGCGACAGCTTGCGCGCGATGGCCGATGCGGCACGCGCGCGCGGATTCGCGTACCTGGCCATCACCGACCGGGCACCGGATGCCGGCGGCGGCCGCGACGGCTTCGACTGGCTTGCCCGGCAACTCGACGAGATCGACCGCCTGAACGCGTCGTTCGACGATTTCGTGCTGCTCAAGGGCGTGGAGGCCGGCATTCTCGAGGACGGCAGCCTCGACGTGCCCGACGCGTTGCTCGGCCGGCTCGATCTCGTGGTCGGTGCGGTACGCGACGGCTTCGAGTTGTCGCGCGATGCGCAGACCGCGCGCGTGCTGCGCGCGATGGACCAGCCGCATTTCACGATTCTCGCGCACCCGACGGGCCGCATGCTCGGCGAGCGCGCCGCATGCGAACTCGACGTGGCACGCGTGATCGCGCATGCCGCGGCGCGCGGCTGTTTCGTCGAACTCGATGCGCAGCCGCGGCGGCTCGACCTGCCGGACATCTGGTGCCGCGAGGCCGCGAAGGCCGGCGTGCCGGTGGTGATCGGCTCGGATGCGTGCAGCACGGACGAACTCGACAATCTCGCATACGGCGTCGATCAGGCGCGACGCGGCTGGCTGACGCGGCCCGACGTGCTGAACACGCGCACGCTCGCGCAATTGAGGCCGCTGCTTGCACGCACGATGGGAGCGGACGGCACGTCCAGGCGCCGCGGCTCGAAGGGCGCATGAACGCACCGGCGGGCGCGTCGCCCGCCGTGCGAGAAGGCGGTCACGTCATGCCAGCACGCCGGCCGCCGGTACGTAGGGCAGGCCGAGCGCCAGCGCGACCGCTTCGTACGTGATGTGCCCGTCGCACACGTTCAGGCCCGCGCGCAGGTGCGGATCGTCGGTCATCGCCTGCTTCCAGCCCTTGTCGGCGAGTGCGAGCGCATGCCCGAGCGTCGCGTTGTTCAGCGCGAAGGTCGACGTGCGCGCGACCGCGCCGGGCATGTTCGCGACGCAGTAGTGCACGACGCCGTCGACGACGAAGGTCGGGTCCGCGTGCGTCGTCGCATGCGAAGTCTCGAAGCATCCGCCCTGGTCGATCGCGACGTCGACGACGACCGCCCCCTTGCGCATCGTCGCGATCATGTCGCGCGTGACGAGCCGCGGCGCCGATGCGCCCGGCACGAGTACGGCGCCGATCACGACGTCGGCATCGCGCACGGCTTCGTCGATCGTGTGCGCGTTCGAGCAGACGGTCGCGATCCGGTTGGCGAACACGAGGTCGAGCTGGCGCAGCCGGTTCACGTTGGTGTCGAGCACGGTGACGCGCGCGCCGAGGCCGACCGCCATCTGCAGCGCACCGGTGCCCACCACGCCCGCGCCGAGCACGACGACGTGCGCGGCCGGCACGCCGGGCACACCGGCCATCAGCAGGCCGCGCCCGCCGCGCGGGCTTTCGAGGTGGGTCGCCGCGACCTGGATCGACATGCGCCCGGCCACCTCGCTCATCGGCGCGAGCAGCGGCAGGCCGCCGCCCGGGCCCGTCACGGTTTCGTACGCGATGCAGACGGCGCCGGATTTCACGAGTGCTGCGGCCTGTCCGGGATCGGGCGCGAGATGCAGGTACGTGTAGAGGATCTGCCCGCGCCGCAGCATCGCGCATTCCGCCGGCTGCGGCTCCTTGACCTTGATGATCATGTCGGTACGCGCGAAGACTTCGTCGGCGCCGTCGCAGAGCGATGCGCCCGCGGCCGTGTAGTCGTTGTCGAGCAGGCCGATCGCGGTGCCCGCGCCGCGCTGCACCAGCACGCGGTGGCCGTGCCGAGTGAGTTCGCGCGCGCCGGCCGGCGTGAGGCCGACACGGTATTCGTGGTTCTTGATCTCCTTCGGCACGCCGATCAGCATGAGTCGCCTCCATGGCCTTCGTTATCGTTGTCGTGCAGGTGCGCCGTGCGGCCGATCGCGCGGATGCGTATCGACCGCGGTACTGGAATAACAGGGTAGTAGTGCGCGGAGGGAAGTCAAGCGGCCGGCCCGCGCGCACTGCGTTGCAACATCCGTCTTGGCGGGTTGCGACCGGAGGTCGCAATGCGCGTGTTGCCGGGTTTCGGTATCGTCATGTGTGTCGCGGCCCGGGGCCGCGCGCCGGCGTTTTGCCGGCAGCACGTCGAGATAACGACACAACGAGACGAGGGCATTGACCGACATGACCGGGGCGTATTTCAGCGTGCCGACGCTTTGCGCGATCGCGCTCATTCACGTGTACTGGGCGTTGGGCGGGCGGCGCGGCAAGCGTGCGGCCATTCCGGAGCAGGACGGCGAGCCGCTGCTGCGGCCGACCGCCATCGGCACGCTCGCCGTCGCGGCGGCATTGCTGGGCGGTGCGTGTGTGGTTGCCGCGCGTGCCGGCTGGCTGGGGCCGAACCCGTATCCCGGCACGATCTCGTTCGCGGTCGTTGCGCTCGCATTGATCTTCGCGGTGCGGGCCGTCGGCGATTTCCGTTACGTCGGCTTCTTCAAGCGGATTCGCGGGTCGCGTTTCGCACGGATGGACACGCTGTATTACTCGCCGCTGTGCGCGGCGCTGGCGCTGTCCATCGCATCGATGTTCTGGCCGCGGTGACCGCGCGTCTCAGCGTGCAGGCGCGTCCCGCTCCGTAAGGTATTCCGCCGGCACGGCATCCGTCAGCCATACGCCGTTTTCGGCGACGAAGAACGTGTGGCCTTGCCGATGCATGCGCTGCGCATCGACCTCGAGAATCACGGGCACGCCGTAGCGTGTGCCGACGGCCAGCGCGGTCCGGACGTCAGGCGACAGATGCACGTGATGACGGGCGCCGGGTATCAGCCCTTGCGCCCGAATCGAATCCAGGAAGCGCGTCGCGGTGCCGTGATAGAGGCGCTCGGGCGGTTGCGCGGCCGGATAGCGGCGCTGCACGACGGGCGTCGAATGGCCTTGTACCGCGCGGATGCGTCGGCCGTCGTCGGAGAGGGCGAAGCGCTGCTTGTCGTTGGTCGCGCAGACGGTTTCGAGCGTCGCGCGATCGACGGGATGCCCCAGGCGGGCGATGCCGGCGATCAGTTCGTCGATGTCGGCCCAGCCTTCCGGGTCGAGCCGCAGCCCGATCGTTTGCGGCGCGTGGCGCAGCAGGTAGCTGAGGGTTCGGCTGATGCGGGTCGCGTCGGCCGCCGGCAGTTCATTCTTCTGTGGTCTCATGAGACGCGGAGGCTACCAGAGCGCGATGCAACCCGGCACCCACGGGTGCGCCGCGTGGCTGGAAAGCCACAGCCTTCCGCGAAACCCGACACACGACAATCCTTTCCCTGACGCCCGTGTCGGCGGGTAATCGCGCGAATCCTTTCGCGTTCCGGCTTCCGGATTTTTCAATTGTTGCGATTTTCGATGCATTGAATTGCATTGGCGTACCTTTGAATGGAACCGGTTCCATATATAATTCGCGGCACTTGTCGCCGGGCCCGAAAGAGGGTCGTGCACGTTGCGCTTGCTGTCGGCAAACGCGACGTCTAAGTTGAATGAGGGTCATGAGCGATGAGGGGCAGATGCAGGCAGATGCCGGTATTTGTCAGACGATATGGCTCACAAAGAAGCCGATCCGTGCAGCGCAGCCTGAACCGGCGCGATGCGCGGCCGCATGAAGGCGCTGCCGCGCATTGCACGGGCGGCGCCTGCATCGAGGTTGTTCGCAACAGACGAAAGAACAGGACGGCCAGCCGGTTGCGGCAAGGCTGCCATGCCGGACATGCCGCATGCGGAGTGCGCGCGTCCGGGCCCCGAGATCCCCAACGATCAACATCCGACCATGTCCACGTCACCTGACAAACCCAACTCGCGCCGCCGTTTCCTGCGCACGTCGGTCGCGCTCGTGCCGATCGCGTCGGTCGCCGGCTGCGACCTGCGCTCGTCGTCGCCTTCCGCGACGACCGGCAACGCGCCCGGTGCATCGGCCAGCGCCGAACGCGCCCCGTACAAGCCGACCTTCTTCGATGCGAAGGAATGGGCGTTCGTCCAGGCCGCCGTCGACCGGCTGATTCCGGCCGACGCCGAAGGCCCCGGCGCGCTCGAATCGGGCGTGCCCGAATTCATCGACCGCCAGATGGAGACGCCGTATGCGCACGGCGCGACCTGGTACATGCAGGGGCCGTTCCAGCAAGGCGTGCCCGAGCTTGGCTACCAGCTGAAGCTGGTGCCGCGCGACATCTACCGGCTGGGTATCGCGGCGGTCAACCGCTATTGCGAGAAGACCCACGGCAAGGCGTTCGCGGATCTCGACGCGCCGACGCGCGACACCGTGCTCGGCGCGCTGGAGAAGGGCGGCGCGCAGATCGACGACGTGCCGCCCGGCGTGTTCTTCGGCCAGTTGCTGCAGAACACGCGCGAAGGCTATTTCTGCGATCCGGTGCATGGCGGCAATCACGACATGGCCGCGTGGAAGATGATCGGTTTTCCCGGCGCACGCGCGGACTTCATGGATTTCGTCAACCAGAGCGGCAAGCCCTATCCGTACGGCCCCGTCTCGATCAACGGGGAGCGCAGCTGATGGCCGCAGAGAAAAAACCGCATGTCGATGCGGTGATCGTCGGCTTCGGCTG
This sequence comes from Burkholderia sp. ZZQ-2, assembly GCF_050768715.1. Taxonomy (NCBI): domain Bacteria; kingdom Pseudomonadati; phylum Pseudomonadota; class Betaproteobacteria; order Burkholderiales; family Burkholderiaceae; genus Burkholderia; species Burkholderia sp. ZZQ-2. Next base: position 46,436 of record NZ_LDVA01000059.1, read on the forward strand.
GACCGGCGCGATTCTCGCGAAGGAACTCACCGAAGCGGGCTTGAACGTGGTCGCGCTCGAGCGCGGCGAGTATCGCGACACCTATCCGGACGGCGCGTATCCGAACACGATCGACGAACTGACCTACAACATCCGCAAGAAGCTGTTCCTCGACCTGTCGAAGACGACGGTGTCGATCCGCCACGGGCTGCAGGACACCGCGCTGCCGTACCGGCAGCTCGCCGCGTTCCTGCCGGGTGAAGGCGTGGGCGGCGCGGGGCTGCACTGGTCGGGCGTGCATTTCCGGATCACGCCGGAAGAGCTGCGCCTGCGCAGCCACTATGAAGAGCGCTACGGCAAGAAGTTCATCCCCGAAGGGATGACGATCCAGGACACCGGCGTGACCTACGACGAGCTCGAGCCGCATTTCGATTTCGCGGAGAAGGTGTTCGGCACGTCGGGGCAGGCGTACAAGGTCGGCGGCAAGGTGGTCGGCGACGGCAACGTGTTCGAAGCGAACCGCAGCGACAACTTCCCGCTGCCCGCGCAGCTCAACACGTATTCGGCGCAGCGCTTCTCCGATGCAGCGAAGTCGCTCGGCCTGCATCCGTACCGGCTGCCGTCGGCGAACACGTCGGGCCCGTACACGAACCCGTACGGCGTACAGATGGGCCCGTGCAACTTCTGCGGCTACTGCAGCGGTTACGCGTGCTACATGTACTCGAAGGCGTCGCCGAACCTGAACATCCTGCCCGCGCTGAAGCAGGCGCCGAACTTCGAGCTGCGCTCGAAGTGCCACGTGCTGCGCGTCGACCTCGACGACACGAAGAAGCGCGCGACGGGCGTGACCTATGTCGACCCGGCCGGGCGTGAAGTGCACCAGCCGGCCGATCTCGTGATCGTGGCCGCGTTCCAGTACCACAACGTGCACCTGCTGCTGCTGTCGGGCATCGGCAAGCCGTACGACCCGATCTCGGGCGAAGGCGTGGTGGGTCGCAATTTCGCGTACCAGAACCTGTCGACGATCAAGGCGTTCTTCGACAAGGACACCTATACGAATCCGTTCATCGGCGCGGGCGGCAACGGCGTCGCGGTGGACGATTTCAACGCGGACAACTTCGACCACGGCCCGCTCGGCTTCGTCGGCGGCTCGCCGCTGTGGGTGAACCAGGCCGGCGTGAAGCCGATCAGCGGCATCGCGACGCCGCCCGGTACGCCGCAGTGGGGCTCGGCGTGGAAGAAGGCGGTCAAGGACAACTACGCGCACACGATCTCGATGGACGCGCACGGCACCAACATGTCGTATCGCGACGTGTACCTCGACCTCGATCCGACCTATCGCGATTCGTACGGCCAGCCGCTGCTGCGGATGACCTTCGACTGGAAGGACAACGACATCAAGATGGCGCAGTACGTGACCGGGCAGATGAAGAAGATCGCGGAGGCGATGGGGCCGAAGGCGATCGGCGTGTCGACGCGCGAGTTCGGCAAGCACTTCGATTCGCGCGCGTACCAGACGACCCACCTCGTCGGCGGCGCGATCATGGGCACCGACCCGAAGACAAGCGTGCTGAACCGTTACCTGCAGTGCTGGGACGTGCACAACGTGTTCGTGATGGGCGCATCGGCGCTGCCGCAGGGCATCGGCTACAACCCGACCGGGATCATCGCGGCGCTGGCCTACTGGTCGGCACGTGCGATCCGCGAGCAATACCTGAAAAATCCCGCTCCGCTGGTGACCGTATGAAGAGGACGATGAACCACAACGTCGCGCGCCGGATGTCGCGCGCGCTGGCGGCCGGCGCGGCCTGGGCCGCGCTCGGCTTCGCAGGCTCGACGGCGTTCGCACAGCCGGCTGCGCCTGCGGCGGCTTCCGGCCCGGCGACTGCAACCGCGGCCCGATCCGCCGACGCGAACCTGATCAAGCGCGGCGAATACCTCGCGCGCGCGGGCGACTGTATCGCGTGCCATACCGCGAGCGGCGGCAAGCCGTTCGCGGGCGGGCTGAAATTCGACACGCCGATCGGCGGCATCTATTCGACGAACATCACGCCGGACCCGAAGACGGGCCTCGGCGGCTGGACTTACGAGGACTTCACGCGCGCGGTGCGCGAAGGCGTGCGCAAGAACGGCGACACGATGTATCCGGCCATGCCGTTCCCGTCGTACGCGCGCCTGACCGACGACGACATGAAGGCGCTGTACGCGTACTTCATGCACGGCGTCGCGCCCGTCGAGCACGAGAACCGTGCGGTCGATATCGTGTGGCCGCTGTCGATGCGCTGGCCGCTTACGATCTGGCGCAAGATGTTCGCCCCGACGCCGAAGCCGTTCGACGCGGCGCCGTACACCGATCCGGTGGTCGCGCGCGGCGCGTATCTCGTGCAGGGTCTCGGCCACTGCGGTGCGTGCCACACGCCGCGCGCGCCGACGATGCAGGAGCGCGGGCTGACCGACGCGGACGGCCCGGACTTCCTGGCCGGCGGTGCGGCGATCGACGGCTGGGTGCCGACGAGCCTGCGCGGCGAGCCGCGCACGGGCCTCGGCACGTGGAACGAAACCGAGATCGTGCAGTTCCTGAAGACGGGCCGCACGCTGCGCACGGCGGCATTCGGCGGGATGACGGACGTGGTCGGCCACAGCATGCAGCACATGACCGACGACGACCTGAACGCAATCGCGCGCTACCTGAAGACGCTGCCGCCGCGCGTGCAGGGCGAGCAGCCGCACGTGTACGACGCGGCGGCTGCCAAGGCCCTGCAGGCCGGCGATGCGAGCAAGCCGGGCGCGGCCGTCTATCGCGACAACTGCACGGCCTGCCACCGCAGCGACGGCCATGGCTACACGCGCGTGTTCCCGGCACTCGCCGGCAACCCGGTCGTGCAGGGCGACGATCCGACCTCGCTGATCCACGTCGTGCTGGAAGGCAGCGCGCTGCAGGGCACGCGCACCGCGCCGTCGACGTTCACGATGCCGCCGTTCGGCTGGCGCCTGTCGGACCAGGAAGTCGCGGACGTATCCAACTTCGTGCGCACGAGCTGGGGCAACACGGGGGCGCCGGTGACCGCCGCGCAGGTCGCGAAGGTGCGCAAGAGCGTGCCGTCGACCCGGCCCGAACCGCCGCCGGGCGCGCGGTTCCCGCAAGCGTCGCGCTGAC
>NZ_LDVA01000060.1:0-348 GCF_050768715.1 Burkholderia sp. ZZQ-2
CTGGAACTACTGGGCGACGCACTGGAGCTGGCTCTCGTCGCAGGGCCTCGATGCTCCCTATGACGATTCCGGAGCCTTCGTCGCGAACAAGAATGCCGACACCGTCGAGTCGGTGCAGCAGCTCGGTGACCTGTTCGAGGACGGCACCTTCGTCGTCGCCGACACGCTCCCTGACGGCGCCGGCGCAGACAGCGTGTTCGTCACGCACAAGGCCGGCTTCTTCGTGCAGGGCCGCTACACGATCGGCACGGTCGATGCGACAGGCGAGCAGGACAGCTACGACATCGTGCAGTGGCCGACTCCCGACGGCGAAGCCGCTCCCACGGGCGTGGCGACCAGCTTCCTCGC
>NZ_LDVA01000061.1:0-201 GCF_050768715.1 Burkholderia sp. ZZQ-2
CTTGACCTTGATTTCCTTCACGACGCCCGCTGCCGGGCTCGGCACGTCCATCGTCGCCTTGTCCGACTCGAGCGTGACGAGCGACTGTTCCTTCTCGACCGTGTCGCCGACCTTCACGCCGATCTCGATCACCGGCACGTCCTTGTAGTCGCCGATGTCCGGTACCTTCACTTCGAGCGTGCCGCCGGCGGCTGCCGGTGC
>NZ_LDVA01000062.1:0-2200 GCF_050768715.1 Burkholderia sp. ZZQ-2
GCACGTCATCGCCACCGCCAGCGCGAGTGCCGCGCCGACGCGCCGCGCCGGCCGCGTTGCCCGTCGCTTCGCCATAACCCGCGCCATCCGTTACATCCCCCGTCGACGCGCGGCGATTCTCTGCAGCACGCTGAACACGCCGAGCGCGAGCAGCAGCCCCGCGACCACGCCGACCGCGCCGAGCACGACCGGATGCCGTGCCGCTTCCGTCCACACGCGCGCATACCACGGCACGAAGCCGACCACGTAAGGCTCGCCGACGCGCAGGCTGTCGACCTGCCCCGGCCGCACCAGCGCGAGGTCGCCCTGCAGCTGCGACACGAGCCCGGCGTTCTCGAACACGTCGAGCAGATCGCCGAGGCGCGGCTGGTCGGTCGCCGTCAGCGCGACCACGCTGCGCCCCCGGCTACCCGGCAGCTCGAACCCGGCAAGCGCCGCGAGCGAGCCGGTCTGCTCGATGTGCGCGCCGCCTTCGGCCAGGCCGACGCCGTTGCGCCAGCGCTCCTTCACCGAGAACGCGATGCGCGCGGTGCCTTCGCCGCCCGCGCTGCCCTGCTCGCCGATCACGAGCGGCAGCGCCGAGCGCCAGTGCGCGAGCAGCGGCGACGTGGGCGAGCCGTCGATCACGAGCAGGTCCTTGCTGCCCGACAGCGCGGCGACGTCGCCGGGCCGCGCAACCTGCACGCGCAGGGCCGGAAACCCGGTCCATTCGCCCATGTGGCCGAGCATCGTCAGGTAGGCCTCGAGCTCCTGCGGCGACGGCCGGTCGGGCATCACGACGGCCGTCTGCGACAGGTCGGCGAAGCGCGTGAACGGGAAGCCGCTGTTCGCGAAGAACGCGAGGTTCGGCAATTGCGCGTAATGGACGAAGTGCGAGAAGTCGATCGTCGAATCGGGATCGATCGCCGCACGCTGCGGCTCGGTCGCCGTGCTCGAGCACAGGCCCGTCTTCTGCGAGTCGAGCGTGAAGCGGAACTGCAGCTGGTTGCCGCTGCCGACCCGGAACGCCGGGATGTCGACGTCGCTCGTCACGCGCCCTTCGGGCACCGACAGCAGCGGCAGCTGCATGCGGCCGTGCGCGTCCTCGGCTTGGGCCGGCCCGAGCCGGTACGACTTCACGAGCTGCTCGTTGATCTCGACGGCGAGCGTCGAGTTGTCCTGCACGGTCGGCGCCGTGTAGCGGTAGCGCAGCGTGATCGGCACGCCCGCGCCGTTCCACGAATGCAGATCGGCGGGCACGCGCAGGTTCAGGCGGATTGCGTCGGGCGTCGTGCCGCGCACTTCCAGCTGGCGCGTATCGGATACGAGCTCGCGGAACGCGATCGGCCGGTTCACGGGCAGCCAGCGCGGCGCGTCGTACGGCTTGCGCGCCGCGCCGGGATCGACGTGCGCGACCGTCGCCGCCGGCCCCGACAGCGCCGCGCGGCCCAGCACGAGCGTCGCGACCGCATCGTCGACCTCGGCCGCCGTGCGGCCCGTGACGACGAGCAGCTTGCGCCCCGGCGCGGCCGGGTTGTCCGCCACCGCGAGCAGCGGGCCGTTGATCGACGGCAGCGCGAGGCCGGCCGGCAGCGTCGCGGCCGTGCCGATCACCACCGCCTGGTCGTCCGTCGGCAGCCCGGACGACACCGGGAACCGCGCATGCCGGTAATCGGCCAGCGCGCCGAACCACGACGCGAGCACGCCCGCGCTGCGCAGCGTCGCCGAATCCGGCGACGCCGGCAGCACGAACGGCAACCGCACGCGGCCGTTGTCGCGCCGGTCGAAGAACGGCGCGGGCAGCAGCGCGAGATCGTTCGGCAGGCGCACCGGCGACTCGTCGAGGATCAGCTCGCTCTTCGGGCTCACGTCGGCCCACAGCGCCGAGTTCGACGGATCCTCGCAATGGTCGAGCGTGTAGTGCGCGATCAGGCGCAGGCCGATCTGGTTGAAATCCGAGAAGTAGCGCGGATCGATCGGGATTTCCTGCGTGACCGTCCGGCCCGCCTGCGCGGCGTCGAACGGAACGGTCGCGATCACCTCGCCGTTCACCGACACCTTCAGGTGCGACATCGGGAAGACCAGCGACGGTGAATAGGCGTAGGTCAGGCGCAGCCGCGCGCCGGTGACCACGCGGTCGAGCCGCACGCCTGCGTTGATCGTGCGCGCGTCGTCGGCGCCGCGCAGGCGCAGCGGATCGAACGCACCGAGCGACGCGAAC
>NZ_LDVA01000063.1:0-203 GCF_050768715.1 Burkholderia sp. ZZQ-2
CCCGCGCATCGTCGGGCATGCCCGGCCTCTCATCTACGGATCTGTCAGCATGGCGCGACGTCCTACAGCCCCACGCCGACATCGCAGCGAATGACTTCGCACGTGCCGAGTTCGCGGCCGACCTTCATCAGGTCGCCACCGGCACGGAGGCATCTGCCGACTACAACGACCCTGTCGAATTCTTCCAGCGCACGTTCCTCACG
>NZ_LDVA01000064.1:0-1706 GCF_050768715.1 Burkholderia sp. ZZQ-2
CCATGTCAAATGTTCCACCCATGAGCTCCCAGCGAAGAACGTATGCCTTCGATCTGGGTTCTGGACTCCGAAGAGTCAGATGCTCCTTAGAAAGGAGGTGATCCAGCCGCACCTTCCGGTACGGCTACCTTGTTACGACTTAGTCCTAATTACCGATCCCACCTTCGACGGCTCCCTCCACAAGGGTTAGGCCACCGGCTTCAGGTGTTACCGACTTTCATGACTTGACGGGCGGTGTGTACAAGACCCGGGAACGTATTCACCGCAGCGTTGCTGATCTGCGATTACTAGCGACTCCGACTTCATGAGGTCGAGTTGCAGACCTCAATCCGAACTGGGACCGGCTTTTTGGGATTCGCTCCACCTCGCGGTATTGCAGCCCTTTGTACCGGCCATTGTAGCATGCGTGAAGCCCAAGACATAAGGGGCATGATGATTTGACGTCATCCCCACCTTCCTCCGAGTTGACCCCGGCAGTATCCCATGAGTTCCCACCATTACGTGCTGGCAACATAGAACGAGGGTTGCGCTCGTTGCGGGACTTAACCCAACATCTCACGACACGAGCTGACGACAACCATGCACCACCTGTTTACGAGTGTCCAAAGAGTTGACCATTTCTGGCCCGTTCTCGTATATGTCAAGCCTTGGTAAGGTTCTTCGCGTTGCATCGAATTAATCCGCATGCTCCGCCGCTTGTGCGGGTCCCCGTCAATTCCTTTGAGTTTTAGCCTTGCGGCCGTACTCCCCAGGCGGGGAACTTAATGCGTTAGCTGCGTCACGGAATCCGTGGAATGGACCCCACAACTAGTTCCCAACGTTTACGGGGTGGACTACCAGGGTATCTAAGCCTGTTTGCTCCCCACCCTTTCGCTCCTCAGCGTCAGTTACGGCCCAGAGATCTGCCTTCGCCATCGGTGTTCCTCCTGATATCTGCGCATTCCACCGCTACACCAGGAATTCCAATCTCCCCTACCGCACTCTAGTCTGCCCGTACCCACTGCAGGCCGGAGGTTGAGCCTCCGGATTTCACAGCAGACGCGACAAACCGCCTACGAGCTCTTTACGCCCAATAATTCCGGATAACGCTTGCGCCCTACGTATTACCGCGGCTGCTGGCACGTAGTTAGCCGGCGCTTTTTCTGCAGGTACCGTCACTTTCGCTTCTTCCCTGCTAAAAGAGGTTTACAACCCGAAGGCCGTCGTCCCTCACGCGGCGTTGCTGCATCAGGCTTGCGCCCATTGTGCAATATTCCCCACTGCTGCCTCCCGTAGGAGTCTGGGCCGTGTCTCAGTCCCAGTGTGGCCGGTCACCCTCTCAGGCCGGCTACCCGTCGACGCCTTGGTGAGCCATTACCTCACCAACAAGCTGATAGGCCGCGAGCCCATCCCCAACCGAAATTCTTTCCAGACGCAGACCATGCGGTCACGTCACATATCCAGTATTAGACGCCGTTTCCAGCGCTTATCCCAGAGTCAGGGGCAGGTTGCTCACGTGTTACTCACCCGTTCGCCACTGATCCCACAGAGCAAGCTCCGTGTTCACCGTTCGACTTGCATGTGTTAAGCACGCCGCCAGCGTTCATCCTGAGCCAGGATCAAACTCTCCGTAAAAAAGAAATGCATACCCCACCGGGAAAACGGTGACGCAGCGAGTTTGATGCTGACCAAAGAGACAAATTCATTGCTGACTTCATCCATTGCCA
>NZ_LDVA01000065.1:0-5227 GCF_050768715.1 Burkholderia sp. ZZQ-2
CCGCCACTCCGCGTACGACCACCAGATCATCGTCCACGTGAACGACGGCTCCGACGGTACGCTCGACTGGGTGCGCAGCGAAGGCATCGAACATACCGCGTCGCCGACCAATATCGGCATCTGCCACGCGGTGAACTGGGCCGCCGCACGCGCGACCCGCGACTACGTCGTCTACATGAACGACGACATGTTTTGCTGCCCCGGCTGGGACACGGCGCTCGTGCGCCGCATCGAACAGATGCCGACCGACCTGTTCATGCTGTCGGGCACGATGATCGAGCCGGTCGACACGCGCAACCCGTGCGTCGTGGTCAGCAATTTCGGCCGCGACGCCGAGCATTTCGATGCGGCGGGCCTCGTCGCGGCGGCCCCGAAGCTCGCGCGCGCGGACTGGCTCGGTTCGACCTGGCCGCCGACGCTCGTGCACCGCGACTGGTGGAACCGGATCGGCGGCTACAGCAGCGAACTGTCGCCCGGCATGAGCAGCGACAACGATTTCTCGATGAAATTCTGGGACGCCGGCTGCCGGATCTTCATCGGCGCCGGCGACAGCCTCGTCTACCACTTCCAGCAGAAAAGCACGGGCAAGATCGTCAAGAACGACGGGCGCCGCCAGTTCCTCAACAAATGGGGCATGACCCAGGCGACGTTCGACCGCTACTACCTGCATCGCGGCGAACCGGCCGGCACGCGCGTCGCGCTCGACACGCCGGCCGTCGAAGGACGCCTGAAGCGCGCGCTGCTGCGCTCGCGGATCAAGCGCGCGTTCAGCTGATCGGGCCCCGAAAACAGCACGGAAACGCCCCCTGCTTCGCGTATACTCTGCGCCGTTCGTCCCGGCTCTCCCGCTGGGGCGCGCGGCGCGCAGCACGATGCCCGCAAGCCGCATTCGTCCATTCGACAGGTTCCGATGCTTTCGTTTTCCGCTCCCGCCACGCGGCGCCTGACCGCCGCCCGCGCCTTCGCCGTTGCCGCGCTCTGCATGGTGCCGGTCTCGACCGCGCTGACCAACGTCTTCTGCGGGCTGTTCGCCGCCGCGCTCGTCATCTCCCCCGAATTCTGGCGTGACCTGCGCTCGTTGGTCACCGACCAGGCTTCGCTCGCGGCACTGCTCATCCTCGCCGCGCTGGCCGTCAGCGTCACTTATACGGTTGCGCCGCACGCCAAGGCGTGGAACTGGGTCGCCAAATACGACAAGCTGCTGCTGCTGCCTTTTGCCGTGGTCGCGTTCCGTCATTCGAACTGGGCGCCGATCGTGCAGCGCTGCTGGTTCGCCACGCTGTGCGTCATCCTGCTGCTGTCGACGACCAACTATCTCGGGCTGACCGCGATCGGGCCCGCGCATGCGACCCAGCTGCCGCTGTCGCGCGCATGGGTGTTCAAGAACCACATCGCCGCCGGCATGTTCGGCGCGCTGCTGTTCTACCAGGCCGCCGATTTCGCGCTGTCGGCGCGCACGACGCTGTCGCGCGTCGCTTGCGCCGCCATCGCCGCGTGGTCGCTGGTGAACGTCTTCGTGATGCTGCAGGGGCGCACCGGGCAAGTCATCGCGCTGCTGCTGATCCTCGTCGTCGCGGTGCGGTTCGTGCTGTTGCTGCGCCGCCGGTCGGCGCTGCGCGCAGGGCTCGTCGCCGGGGTGTTCGTCCTGGCCGGCATCGCGCTGGTGGTCGCGGCTTGCACGGTTCACAACGGCCGGCTCGTCAAGGTCGTGTCGGAAGTGCAGCAGTATCGGCAGAGCGATGCGGCGACGTCGACCGGGCTGCGCCTCGAGTGGTACAAGAAGGGGTTCGAACTGTATCGCCAGCGGCCGCTGATCGGCTATGGCGCGGGCGGCCTCGAATTCGAATTCGAGAAACTCACGGCCGGCAAGACGGCCGCCGAAGGCCAGCTGACGTCGAACCCGCACAACGAATACCTGCTGATGGCCGTGCAGCTCGGGACGCTCGGCCTGCTGCTGTTCGTCAACCTGATCGTGCAGATCGCACGCGGCAGCCGCGCGCTCGATCCGCGCTCGCGGCATCTGCTGCTCGCCTGGCTCGCGATCTTCGCGATCGGCAGTCTCGCGAATTCGTTGCTGCTCGATTTCGCCGAAGGGCACCTGATCGTGCTGCTGGCCGGTATCCTGCTCGGCTGCGGCGAGCGCGGCGAGGCGCTGCCGCGCGAGACGTCGGCGATCCGGCGCAGCGCGTAACGCTTAACGCGCGGCGGCCTGCGCCGTGCTGCCGACCGACTTCGGCGGCGGCGGCACCCGCCGTCGAAGCGACCGGGCTGCGCGCGTTCGGCGCGGCCCGTCGCGAAACAGGCCATCCAGAACGACAAAAAAGAACGGCGTGCGCCGCCCGCGCGTCAGTCGGAGCCGGCGCGATGCAGCCGTGACGTATCGACGGCGACCGCGGCCGGGCCCGGCGGATTCAGCCCGAGCATCTCGGCCGCTGCGGCCTTCACGCGCTGCGCACCGAGATTGACGAGGCAGTCGCTGCGGCTGTCGACCTTGCGCTCGCAGCCCTCGTGCCGGCACGGCACGCAATCGCCCTCCCCCTGCAGCAGCCACACGTTCCCGTGCCGCCCCGAGCCGCGCAGCGGCCACGGATTCTCGGTCGCCGGCCAGTGCTGCGGCCACGGCCCCCAGCGCACCGGGTCGGACGGACCGAACAGCGCGATCGTGTCGGTGCCGGTCGCGGCCGCGACGTGCGTCGCGCCGGTGTCGGGCCCGATGAAGAGCCGTGCGCGCCGTACGAGTTCGGCGCTTTCGCCGAACGTCAGGCGTCCGACCAGGTTCAGCACGTCGCCGCCCGCTTCGGCCGCGACCTGCTCCGCATACTCGCGCTCGCTGTCGGCCGGGCCGCCCGACAACGCGACCGCATAGCCGTGCTCGCGCAGCCAGCCGATCATCTCGACCCAGCCGTCGAGCCGCCACTGCTTGTAACGGAACATCGGATACGGATGCAGGACGACCAGCGGCTTGCCGGCGCGGATCGCGGGCGACTCGGCGAGCCACGCGTCGAAACGCGCACGCCGTGCCGGATCGTCGCCGATGCCGGGCGCGACGACCTCGGACACCGGCTCGATGCCGATCACCGGCGCGAGTGCCAGCGTGCTGACGACCGTATGCGCGGATTCGTGATGATTGATCGCGATCCCGTTCAGCATCATCCGCGTGAGCCACGTCACGCGGTTCGGATCGACGAGGCCCACCCGCTTGCGGCCCGCGAACCAGCTGTAGAAGCGCGGCCGGTCGGAGCTCAGCGCCGCGCACGCAAGATCGTAGCGGCGCCACATCGACAGCGCGTCGCGCAACCGCTCGCGGAAACCCGCGCGCTGCGCGACGACGATCACGTGCCGCACGTCCGGATTGTGCTCGAGCACGCCTTCGGTGCCGCGAAACACCAGCATGTCGATCTGCGCATCCGGCCAGCGGGCCTTCAGCGAACGGACGAGCGGCGTCGTCAGCAGCACGTCGCCGATACGGCGCGGCGCGGCCACGAGGATGGTTCTGGGCGGGCGGGCGGAAGAAAACAGGGCCACGGCGATTGGGGTATCCGGCTGGCTGAACAAGGCTGGCAATGTACAGGATTTTGCAGCAGCCGGCGCGGCCTGGCGAATCGGCCGTGCGGCTGCCCTGATACGGCCCTGCTCATGGAGAGATGCCCGGCAGGCGCACCGCGCGCCGGTGCCGGGCCGGTGCCGCACGCGGAGGCTTGTGACGCCCGTGACGCTACGAGGCCGCCAGGATCAGCGGCGTCGCAACAACGGCGGCCGGCCGCGGGTGGGCTGCGTCGGCCAGCGGTTCGTCGCGATGGGTGGCCTGCGGCAGCAGATGACGCACCGCGCGCTCGACCGCGTCGACACCGATCGCGTCGACGGTCGCGCCGGCGCGCAGGATCACGTGCGGCACACCGAGCGGATGCCAGCGCAGGTATTTCTCGGGACGATCCTCGAACAGCGCGGCGACGGGCACGCCGAGCGCCGACGCGAGGTGCACGGGGGCGCTGTCGGCCGAGACGATCGCATCGAGCAGGCTCGCGGCCGCCACCAGCTCGGCGACCGACGAAGGCGCGACATGGCGGGCGCTCACGTCGCGCCACGAGTCGTCCTCGGGCGCATGGCCCACGGCCGGGTCGCGAAACACGATCACGTCGACGCTCGGCGCAAGCCGCTCGGCAAGGTCGTGCCAGCGATCCGCAGGCCAGCGGCGCTCGGCCGCCTTGTTCGTCACGAACAGCCCGACCCGCGGCTTCGTGCGCGCGCCGAGCAGCCGATGCCACGCGTCCTGCAATGCGCGGTCGGGATGGACCGACAACTCGAGACGGTCGAGATCGGCGCGGCCGAGCTCGGGCACGAGCCGGAAACCCGACAGTGCCTCGTGGCACATCGGCCGCTGCGCGACATGCTCGGGCTTGCGATCGTCGAATTCGGTCTCGGCATCGTGCCAGCGGCAATCCTTCGCGCCGATCTGGCGCGCGAACTGCATGCTGCTGCGATGCATGCCGCCGTTCGGCACGACCACGAGGTCGAACCGCAAGCGGCGCAGGCGACGCACGAGCCGCAGCCGGTCGAAGAACGCACGCATCCGCCCGGGACGGTCGTTGCGTTCGCATTGGCGGCTGTACACGTAGGTGTGGATCATGTCCACGTCCGGGTTTCCGGCCAGCGCGGCCGCGTTGTAGCGGTTCGCGACCACATGCAGTTCCGCGCCGGGCCAGCGCTCCTTCAGCGCACCGAGAAACGCCGTCGTGCACAGCATGTCGCCCAAAAAATCGATCCGGATCACGAGGATCCGCTGCGGCGGGTTCCCATTGGCCATGGTCATGTGGTGACTGTCAGTTCATTGTTGTCGCGACGGGCCATTTCCCCGCATCCGGTTCCGGGACGGCCTTGTCGCATATCGCCGCTCGCCGCACGGATCCGCCCCCGTTCATGCGCGCGATACCGGCGCCACCCGCCGGACGAGCGGCGATCGGCGCCGCGTTCGTGCGGCCAGCGCCGGATTGTATAGCGTCCGGATGGCCAGCCCAAGACCCGCTTGCGTGAACATGCAAAACGGCCCGCCGCACCGCACGATGGCGATGCGACGGGCCGCGTGGCGCGACAGCCTTCGGCTGAAGCGCGGTCAGTACGTGATTTCGACGACGCTGCCGTCGAACGCCGCACGCAGCTCCGCGAGCAGCACGTCGCTCGGCTTCACGCGCCATGCGTCGCCGAGGCGCATTTCGCCTTGCGCCCGCGC
>NZ_LDVA01000066.1:0-6655 GCF_050768715.1 Burkholderia sp. ZZQ-2
CCCGCCGAGTCCGCACCGAGCGCCGCGAAGCGGGCCGGGACGAACGCGCCGATCTGCGCGGCGACGTGCCGCGCATAGCCCGTCACGGCGAGCACCGGCGTGCGGCTGTCGCCGATGCATCGGCGCACATGCGCGACCTGCGGCTCGTCGTGCGGGTGCAGCAGGTTCCACCGGTCGGCCGCGTGACCGTCGCGGGCGAGCTGCGTGTAGCTCGGGCAGCTCCAGATCGTCGAATCGACGCGCCATTCGTCGCGCAGCAGATCGGCCGCCTCCTGCACCTGTGCAAGCGTGCTGCCCGCGCCGCACAGCCGGATCCGGGCGGCCGCGCCGGCCGCCGCCCGCCGGCCGGCCCGCACCATGCCGCTGAACGCATCGCGGGCCGCGGTGGCCGACAGCGGTTTCGCATCGGGCACGGGGTCGTCGTGGCTCGCGAGGTAGCAGAACCCCGGCTGGCCGGCGACATAAAGCGCCCGCAGCGCGTGGCGCAGGATCGCGATCGCCTCATGCCCCGAGGCCGGATCGTATGGCGTGCACGCGGGGTTCGCGGCCAGCCAGTGCGGGACGTCGGGCGTCACGCCTTTCGGCCAGGACGATGCGAGCGTTTCGGCATCGTTCACGAAGATCCCGCGGTCGACGGTTTCGATCGACGCCAGCCGCAGCCGGTCGGTCGCGCGGGCATGCAGCAGGTACAGCAGCGGCCGCTCGAACCGCTTGCGCGCATCGAGAAACCGCAGCGGCCAGGCGCTGATGCGGCGATGCGCCCCCGCGTCTGCCAACGGCCCACGCGTGTCGGCTCGCACGATCCAGACGTGTTCCGATGTCGCCGCATCGCGTTCGAGGCAATCGGCGGCCGCGCGCATCGCGCCGAGCGGCGACACCGCACGGCCACGCGGCGCGAGCCGCTGCGTCAGCAGCCTTTCGAGGCAGGCCACCGCGGCGCGGCGGGTGTCGGGCGTCCGCACGGGCGGACCGGATCGCGCAGTCTGCATGTCCCTCCTTTTGGTATTGGCATGTCGCCGGGGTGTCGGTTCCGGCATAGGATTGCAATTGCAACGATTGTAGTTGCAACGACAACCGAAAGACAAGGACCGACATGACTTCGACGCATTCCCTCACGTTCTATACGGCCGACACGCCGAACGGGCACAAGATCGCGATCTACCTGGAGGAGGCCGGGCTCGCGTACGAGCGCGTGCACGTGAACCTGTCCGCCGGCGAGCAGCGCAGCCCGGCTTATCTCGCGATCAACCCGAACGGCAAGATCCCGGCCATCGTCGACCACGACACCGGGCTGACCGTGTTCGAATCCGGCGCGATCCTCGGCTATCTCGCCGCGAAGACGCGCTTTCTGCATCCGGAAACGCTGGCCGAGCGCACGGCGGTGCAGCAATGGCTGCACTTCCAGATCGGCGGGATCGGGCCGATGCTCGGCCAGCTCTGGTGGTTCCTGCATGCATCGAAGACGGTCAATGCGCAAGCACTCGAGCGCTACCGGAACGAAGCGCGGCGTCTCTATGGCGTCGTGAACGGCCGATTGGCGGAATCGGCGTATCTCGCTTCGTCGCGGTACTCGATCGCCGACATCGCCGCGTTCCCGTGGTTGCGCACGGCGGCCGAGCTCGATCTCGACCTCGCCGGTTACCCGCACGTCGAGCGCTGGCTCGCCGGTATCGAGGCGCGGCAAGCCGTTCAGCGGGGCCTGATCGCATGCCGCGCACCGGCGGCAGAGCGCGCGAACTGACGTCGCATCGCCCGCGCCGTACGGATGGCGCGGGCGCCGGCCGCCGGCCTGCCGGGAAACATTGTTCTCCTTCGTCGTAAACGTCTCGAATGCGTGATATTTGCGCCGCGCGATCCGGTTTAGAGTGGCCGCGAATCGATGACGATGTGTCGTATCGCCGCAGTCCCGGGCCGTACAGATGCACGAGAGGAGCTGGAGACAAATGAGTGAAGGCAGGATTACGCAGGTCGAATCGTTCGGTTTCGAGCGCATTCCCGATGCATCGCGCTATGCGCGGCCGATCGATCTGTTCAGGTTGCTGTTCGGCGGCTGCAATACGTTTTCCACATCGGTGCTCGGCAGCTTTCCCGTGCTCGTCGGGCTGTCGTTCAAGGCGGGTGTCTGCGCGATCGTGCTCGGCGTGCTCGCCGGCACCTGCATCCTCGCGCCGATGAGCCTGTTCGGCCCGCGCAACGGCACGAGCGACCCCGTGTCGTCCGGCGCGCATTTCGGCATCCACGGCCGGATCGTCGGCTCGTTCCTCGCGCTGCTCACGTCGATCGCGTTCTTCTCGCTCGCGGTGTGGAGCTCGGGCGATGCGCTCGTCGGCGGCGCGCACAACATGGTCGGCGTGCCGGTCAACGGCTTCACGCTCGGTGCGGCGTACATGGTGTTCGCGGTGCTCGTGCTGATCGTCTGCATCTACGGCTTCCGCTTCATGCTGTGGGTCAACAAGATCGCCGTGTGGGCCGCGAGCGTGCTGTTCGTCGCGGGCCTGTTCGCGTTCGCCGGCCTGTTCGACATGAACTACGCGGGCACGGTGCAGCAGGGCAGCGCGGGCTTCTGGGCCGCGTTCGTCGGCGCGGTGCTGGTTGCGCTGAGCAACCCGGTGTCGTTCGCGTCGACGCTCGGCGACTGGGCCCGCTACATCCCGCAGCACACGCCGAAGCATCGTGTGATGGGCGCCGTGTTCGCCGCGCAGATCGCGACCTTCGTGCCGTTCTTCTTCGGCCTCGCGACCGCGACGATCATCGCGGCGAAGGCACCCGCATTCATTGCGTCGAACGACTATGTCGGCGGCCTGCTCGCGATCTCGCCGCGCTGGTTCCTGCTGCCGATGTGCCTGATCGCGATCATCGGCGGGATGTCGACCGGCACGACCGCGCTGTACGGTACCGGCCTGGACGTGTCGAGCATGTTCCCGCGCCTCCTGAATCGCGTGCGTGCGACGCTGCTGATCGGCACGATCGCGATTGCGTTCATCTTCGTCGGCCGCTTCTGGTTCAACCTCGTCGAAAGTGTCGCGACGTTCTCGACGCTGATCGATACCTTCAGTTGCCCGTGGATGGCGATCATGGTGATCGGCTACGTGACGCGGCGCGGCCACTATCTCGCCGACGACCTGCAGGTGTTCAACCGCGGGCTGCACGGCGGCCATTACTGGTTCACGCACGGCTGGAACGTGCGCGCGATGGGCGCATGGCTGCCGGCCGCGTTCGTCGGGCTGTCGTTCGTGAACCTGCCGGGCCAGTTCGTCGGGCCGCTCGGCAACCTCGCGGGCGGGCTCGACCTGAGCGTGCCGGTGTCGCTGGTGATGGGCGGGATGTTGTATTTCGCGCTGCTGACGCTGTACCCGGAACCGGACGGCGTGTACGGCCCGCATGGGCGCCGCTTCGTGCGCGGCGGCACGCAGGCGGCGCGCGGCAACGGCGCGCCGGCGATCCAGCCGAAGGGATATTGAGCGGCGCGTGGTGCAGCGCAGTGCAAATGACGAAGCCGCTGCGCGGGAGAGCCGCCGGCGGCATCGTCGTTTCGGGGCGTGTGATCGCGACAGGAGGCGGCCGCAACTTCCACGTGTCGCCGCCGCAAACGAAAACGTCTGCCGGGCTGGCAGGCGCGCGCCGGCTTCGATGCGAGTCAGTGGAACGTGCTGCCCGCGAGCATCCCGCCGTCGACGATGAATTCCGACCCCGTGCAGTACGCGGATTCGTCGGACGCGAGGAACAGCACGAGGCTGGCGACTTCCTCGGGCTTGCCGATGCGCGCGATCGGCAAGCCGCTGTAGATCGACGACGGATCGAAATCCGCGAACTCGGGCGGGCGCGCCATCACGGTATCGATGCCTCCCGGATGCACCGAGTTCACGCGAATGCCGTAGCGGCCGAATTCGAGTGCGGCGGCCTTCGTCATTCCGCGTACCGCGAACTTGCTGGACACGTACGCGCTGCCGCCCGCGACGCCCTCCATCCCGGCCGTCGACGACACGTTGACGATCGAGCCGCCACCGGCTTCCTTCAGCGCGGCCACGGCCGATTTCATGCCGAGCCAGCAGCCGACCTGGTTCACGTCGATCACCTTGCGATAGTCGTCGAGCGAACACGCTTCGATCGGCACGAGCTTCAGGATGGCCGCGTTGTTCACGAGGATGTCGAGCCGGCCGAAATGCGCGAGCGTTGCATCGACGGCAGCCTGCCAGCCGGCCTCGCTCGTCACGTCGAGATGCTGGAATCGCGCGGCGTCGCCGAGTTCGGCCGCGACGCGCCGGCCGGCGTCGTCCAGCACGTCGGCGATCACCACGCGTGCGCCTTCGGCGACGAACCGGCGCGCTTCCGCTTCGCCCTGGCCGCGGGCAGCACCCGTGATCAGCGCCACCTTGCCTTCGAGTCGTTTCATGCTGCTTGCTCCTGTTGTGTGTAGGGCTCGCGCGGGTCCGCTCATGCGGAGGCGGCCGCCGCGTCGATGATGCGAACCGGATCGGTGCCGTCCCGGGTGTGTGATTCGGCGATCCCGCGCGCGATCATGTCGCGCATGCCGGCGCCCTCGATGAATTCGACGCGCAGGCCGGGGTCGTCGGGGTCGTCGAGATACGCGACGCGCGTGGCCGGGTTGCCCGCTTCGAACACGACGCGCAAGCCGCGTGCGGTGAACCGTGCGATCGCCGCATCGAGATCGTCGACGACCCACGCGACGTGATGCAGCCCGACGAGCGGTTGCCCGTGCACATCGCGGTACGGCGACGACGTGTCGTTCGTCACGTGAATCAGTTCGATCTGCAGATTGCCGCGATACGCGAGTCCGACGTCCATCGTGACCGTCACCGGCTCGCCGAGATGATGGCCGTCGAGGCGTACGTTGCGGAATACGGTCCACGGGCCGATGGCGTGGCGTTCGCGCCAGCGCGCGATGCTGCGGTCGAGATCGGCGACCACGTAGCCGATCTGGTCGACGGGGCCGAGGACTGGGTCGTTCATGGCGTCTCCGTGGCGGACGCCCGTGAGCGTGCCGCGCATTGAATGGCGGTCATGATCGCAACAAAGCGCGCGCGGCGTGCCATCCAAACGGATGAGTGGGCGCGCTTGGTCCCGGCGTGACGGGTGGGCGCGGGTCGTCGCGACGATGCCGGTGCGTCAAGCGCCGGGTAGCGGCCGCTGCCAGCCGTTCCGCGCCAACGCTAGCGGCCCATCGGCGCGGGCGGCAGGCAGGGTGCCGGTTCCGCCGATGGTCAGCATCGCGGGCGGCGGCCTACCGCGGCCGCCGTCCGGTCGTTACGCTTGGGCGATCATCCACTCTGTCCGGAAGGTCGCCATGTCCCGGCTCGATTACAAGTTGCTCGGCCCCTGTCTGCTCGCGATCGCGCTCGACGCGATGGGATTCGGGCTCGTCTATCCGATGATGTCCGCGATCTTCAGCGATCCGCACGCGGGTATCCTGCCGGCCGACGCCGGCGCGCACGCGCGCAATTTCTACCTCGGTCTCGGCTACGGGATCTATCCGTTGTGCATGTTCTTCGGCTCGTCGCTGATGGGCGAACTGTCCGATCGCTACGGCCGCCGCAAGATCCTGCTGCTGTGCGTGACCGGCCTTGCGGCCGGCTACGCGATGATGGCGGCCGGTGCGTGGCATGCGAGCGTCGCGCTGCTGTTGATCGGCCGCGGGCTCACCGGGCTGATGGCCGGCTGCCAGGGCATCGCGCAGGCGGCGATCACCGACCTGAGCACGCCGGAAAACAAGGCGTACAACATGAGCATCATGTCGCTCGCGTTCAGCGCGGGCGTGATCGTCGGCCCGGTGCTCGGCGGCGTCACGTCCGACCGCACGATTTCGCCGCTGTTCGACTACGGCACGCCGTTCGTGCTCGTTGCCGGGTTGTCGCTGATCGGCGCGTTCTGGACCTGGGCGTCGTATCGCGACTCGGCCGTGCCGCGCGGCGACACGCGTATCGATCCGCTGCTGCCGCTGCGCATCATCGGAGAGGCCGCACGCCAGCGCAACGTCGCGTTCCTGTCGGTGGTGTTCTTCCTGATGCAGGTCGGCTACGGGCTCTACCTGCAGACCATCATGCTGCTGTTGCAGGCGAAATTCGGCTACACGAGCGCGCGGCTCGGGCTGTTCAGCGGCGTGATCGGCCTTTGTTTCGTGTTCGGTCTGCTGTTCGTCGTGCGGCTGATGCTGCGCGTATGGCGCGTGGTCGACATCGCGAAGACGGGCCTCCTCGTCGCGGGCGTCGGCCAGGTCCTGTCCGCGCTGTTTCCGCACGAGCCGGTGCTGTGGGCGCTCGCGATGGTCGTCGGCTGCTTCGACATGGTCGCTTATACGACGATGTACACGGCGTTCTCCGACGCGGTCAGCGAGGACCGGCAAGGCTGGGCACTCGGCGTCGCGGGCTCGGTGATGGCCGTCGCGTGGGTCGTCACGGGGGCGCTCACGAACCTGCTGCCGGTGTTCGGCGAGATCGGCCTGCTGCTGATCGGCGGCGCGGGCTTCCTGCTCAGCTTCGCGATGATGGTCGCGTACGGCCGCACGCAGCCGGGTGCGCGAACGGCCGCGCTGTCGTAGGTGGCAGGCACGTTGGCCCGATCCTGTCGGACGTTGTCCCGCGCGCGGCTGTCGCGCCCGGCCGCGCGGCCCGACACTGGCGCCTCGCGGCCGGGGAAC
>NZ_LDVA01000067.1:0-6425 GCF_050768715.1 Burkholderia sp. ZZQ-2
CGCCAGCCGGCAGCCCGTATGCGGCGAACCTATCAAGAAAGCAGGAGGCATGACCGCAGTGCAGAAGATCAAAGTATTGTGCGTCGACGATTCGGCGCTGATCCGCAGCCTGATGACCGAGATCATCAACAGCCAGCCCGACATGACGGTGGTCGCGACCGCGCCCGATCCGCTCGTCGCGCGCGAGCTCATCAAGCAGCACAACCCCGACGTGCTCACGCTCGACGTCGAAATGCCGCGCATGGACGGGCTCGACTTCCTCGAGAAGCTGATGCGCCTGCGGCCGATGCCGGTCGTGATGGTGTCGTCGCTGACCGAGCGCGGCTCGGAAATCACGCTGCGCGCGCTCGAACTCGGTGCGGTGGATTTCGTCACGAAGCCGCGCGTCGGGATTCGCGACGGGATGCTCGACTACGCGGAAAAGCTCGCCGACAAGATCCGCGCGGCGTCGCGTGCGCGCGTGCGCCAGGCACCGCAGCCGCAGGCCGTCGCGCGCGCGGCGGACAGTCACGCGGCCGCGCCGATGATCAACAACCCGCTCGTCAGTACCGAGAAGCTGATCATCATCGGCGCATCGACGGGCGGCACCGAGGCGATCCGCGAAGTGCTGACGCCGCTGCCGCCGGATGCGCCGGCCGTGCTGATCGCGCAGCACATGCCGCCGGGCTTCACGAAATCGTTCGCACAGCGGCTGAACGGCCTGTGCCGGATCGCGGTGAAGGAAGCCGAGCACGGCGAGCGTGTGCTGCCGGGCCACGCGTATATCGCGCCGGGCCACGCGCACCTGTTGCTTGCGAGGAGCGGGGCGAACTATATTGCGCAACTGTCGGACGAGCCGCCGGTCAACCGGCACCGTCCGTCGGTCGACGTGCTGTTCCGCTCGGCGGCGACGCACGCGGGCAAGAACGCGATCGGGGTGATCCTGACCGGGATGGGCCGCGACGGCGCGGCCGGCCTGCTGGAAATGAAACGCGCGGGCGCCCACACGTTCGCGCAGGACGAAGCAAGCTGCATCGTGTTCGGGATGCCGCGCGAGGCGATCGCGCTCGGCGGCGCGGACGAGATCGCGCCGCTCGCCGACATGAGCCGCCGCGTGATGGCGCGCCTGGCGACGATGGGCGATCGCGTGCAGCGCGTTTGAATGGAATGTCACGGGGCGCGTGCCACGATACGCGTCCCGACGGAAACGAATCTGGAAAGGAACGACGATGGACAAGAGCATGAAAATCCTGGTGGTGGACGATTTCCCGACGATGCGCCGGATCGTCCGCAACCTGCTCAAGGAGCTGGGCTACTCGAACGTCGACGAGGCCGAGGACGGCCTCGCCGGCCTCGCGCGGCTGCGCGGCGGCGGCTACGACTTCGTGATCTCGGACTGGAACATGCCGAACCTCGACGGCCTCGCGATGCTGAAGGAAATCCGCGCGGACGCGACGCTCACGCACCTGCCGGTGCTGATGGTCACGGCCGAGTCGAAGAAGGAGAACATCATCGCGGCGGCGCAGGCCGGCGCGAGCGGCTACGTCGTGAAACCGTTTACGGCCGCGACGCTCGACGAGAAGCTGAACAAGATCATCGACAAGATGGCGAAGGCCGGGAGCTGACGTGAACGAGCCGATCCATGCCGCGCTGACGGGCGCCGGGTTCAGCGCAGACGGCCAGGCCGAAGGTGCCGATTACGCGAGCGACCGCATCCTCGCGCGCATCGGCCATGTCACGCGCACGCTGCGCGATTCGATGCGCGAGCTCGGGCTCGACAAGCATGTCGAGCGGGCGGCCGAAGCCGTGCCCGATGCGCGCGACCGGCTGCGCTACGTCGCGACGATGACCGAGCAGGCCGCCGAGCGCGTGCTGAATGCGATCGAGGTGGCCAAGCCGATGCAGGCGCGCCTCCAGAACGAAGCCGAAGCCCTCGACGCGCGCTGGGCGCAGTGGTATGCGGCGCCGATCGAGCACGCGGAAGTGCGCGAGCTGATGGACGATACGCGCACGTTCCTGCGCACGCTGCCCGAATCGACGTCGGCGACCAGCGCGCAACTGCTCGAGATCATGCTCGCGCAGGATTTCCAGGACCTGACCGGGCAGGTGATCAAGAAGATCATGGACATGGTCTACCTGATCGAGCAGCAGCTCCTCACGGTGCTCGTCGAGAACATCGCGCCCGAGCGGCGCGAGCAGTTCGCGGCCACCGCGGCCGCGCTCGCCGCCGAGCAGATGAGCTCGACCGGCAGCCCCGAGTCGCTGCTGAACGGCCCGCAGATCGCGCCGGAAGGCAAATCCGACGTGGTCCAGGACCAGGGGCAGGTCGACGACCTGCTCGCCAGCCTGGGCTTCTGACCCTGCCGCGTGCATCGGCGCGCCTCCGTTTCGCGGGGCTGCGCGATGCATGCGTCGCGCCGTTTCCACAACGTCCACCACGTTTACCCGGGCTCGCCGCCTGCGCACGCGCCGGTCGGCCTGCGTCGAATTGACACTTCGACACACTCAGCAGGCATACTACGCGTCAGCAGCAACGAAGCGTCATTCATACGACTCATACGTCGGCAGGCGGCGCAGGCATGATCGCCGCGCACGCCGCCACGAAGCCAGTCCCGTGGGAGGGAATGTGAAGCTGAAACGCTTGGGCCGCGCCGTCGCGCACGCGACGGCTGCAACGGGTGTGCTGTGGGCCGTCCACGCGCACGCCGAACTGGGCGGCGCACCGATGTCGCCGCCGGCGGACGATCAGGCCGCAAGCGTGCGCGCGCTGCAGCGCGCGATGCGTTCGGCGGACGGCGTGCAGGCGAGTACCGCCGCCTATACCGTCCGCGAAATCACGCTCGGGTCGGGCACCGTCATTCACGAGTACACGTCGGCCGCCGGCAGCGTGTTCGGCCTCGCATGGCAAGGGCCGACGATGCCGGATCTCGCGTCGCTGCTCGGCAGCTATTTCCCGCAGTACACCGCAGGCGTTCAGGCGGCGCACAAGGCGCGCGGCTGGCGCGCACCCGTGTCCGTCGACACGAGCGGCCTCGTGATCCGGACGGGCGGCCACATGGGCGCCTTCTCGGGCCAGGCCTGGCTGCCGGCGGCGCTGCCTGCCGGCCTGGCCGGCACCGACATCCAGTGACAGCGGGAGAGCGATCTTGAGCATTCCTCGTACATTCAAGCGCTGGCTCGGCGTGCTGGGCCTCGCGGCGGCAACGGCCGTCCTCGTGACCGCATGCGGCGGCGGCGGCGACGGCGGCGGCAGCAGCAACTCGGGCAACAACGGCAACAACGGTTCGGGCGGCTCGGACGGCAACTCCGGGAACACGGCCGTCATCAACGTCAACGCCGGCGTGGCGAACGTGATCAACATCCCGACCATCAGCGTGAAGGTCTGCGCGCCGGGCACGTCGAACTGCCAGGTGGTCAGCAACGTGCTCGTCGATACCGCGTCCTACGGGCTGCGGCTCGTCGGCAGTGCGGTGTCGGGCGTGCTCGGCAGCCTCCCGCAGGTGACGAGCGGCGGCGCGCCGGTCGCCGAGTGCGGCAAGTTCGTGTCGAGCTATACGTGGGGTTCGGTGCGCACGGTCGACCTGTCGATCGGCGCCGAGCAGGCGCGCTCGCTGCCCGTGCAGATCATCGGCGACCTCGGCACGACGAACGTGCCGGCCTCGTGCACGAACGGCGGTGCGTCGGCCAACTCGGCGAGCGCGCTCGGCGCGAACGGGATTCTCGGCATCGGGCCGGCGCCGGTCGACTGCGGCACGACCTGCGCGACGTCGACGTCGTCGAGCAACAACTACTACGCGTGCCCGAACGGCGACAACGCGAACTGCGCGGTCGCGCTCGTGCCGGTGGCGCAGCAGGTGGCCAACCCGGTTCATCATTTCGCCGACAGCAGCGGGGTGAGCGTGACGATGCCGGGCATCTCGAACAGCGGGCAGGCCAGCTCCACCGGGACGCTGACGTTCGGCCTGCCCGACCTGACCGGGAAGACCGTGATGACGTCGACCACGACGGGCGACGTCAGCGCGACGTTCCTCGGGCGCAACGTGACCGCGTTCTTCGATACGGGCTCGAACGCGTATTTCTTCAACGATTCGGGGCAGACGGTTTGCTCGAAGAACACGCAGTTCTACTGCCCGTCATCGCCGCCGGCCAGCTACTCGGCGACGCTGAGCGGCCAGAACGGCGTGGCCGCGACCGTGTCGATGTCCATCGCGAACGCGGATTCGCTGTTCTCGAACCCGTCGACGTACGCGTTCAACGACATCGCGGGCCCGTTCGGTTCGTCCAGCTGGCTCGACATCGGCATGCCGCACTTCTACGGCAGGACGATCTACTTCGGGATGGACAAGACCTCGACCGGCGGCGCGGCGCCTTTCGTCGCGTTCTGACGCGGCAGGGCCGCACGCCGAAGGGAACGGGGGGCGAGAGATCGCCCCCTTTTTTTATCCGGCGGCCGCGCACGGCGCGGCACGACCGGCCGGGCCGGAGCGCTGCCGCGTGCGGGCACAGCGCCTACGATGTAATACCGGCGGCCGTGCCGGCACGACATCGAGGAGGCAGCGCCATGAGCCCGCGCATACAACGCATCACCCCGTTCCTTTGGTTCGACCGCGACGCCGAGGCGGCCGCCGGTTTCTACGTGTCGGTGTTCGACAACGCGCGCATCGTGCACGTCGCGCGCTACGGCAAGGCCGGCGCGCACGCATCCGGCAGCGCGGAGGGCGCGGTGATGACCGTCGCGTTCGAGCTCGACGGGCAGGCGTTCATCGCGCTGAACGGCGGCCCCGTGTTCCAGATCACGCCGGCCGTGTCGTTCGTCGTCAACTGCCGGGACCAGGACGAAATCGACCGCTATTGGGCGCGCCTGTCCGAAGGTGGCGACGAGCGCGCGCAACAGTGCGGCTGGCTGCGCGACCGGTTCGGCGTGTCGTGGCAGGTCGTGCCGGTGCAGCTGCCGGAACTGATGGCGGGCGATCCCGCGCGCGCCGAGCGCGTGATGGCGCAGGTGATGACGATGAAGAAGCTCGATCTCGCCGCGCTGCAGCGGGCGGCGGCGGGCTAGGCGCGTGCGCCGGCCTGTTATCGGCGTGAACGGGGCCTCGCCGGCGCCCCGTGGCCGGCACGGGCCGGGAAGCCCGTGATCGCCGCATACGGGCACTAGACCGGCGGCCGGCCGGTACGCATCAGCTGCGTATGGTCGAGGAAGCGGTGGCCGGGCCCGTACGCGGTGCTTTCGATCCGGACGGCATCGGCCGGCGCGACCGGGCGCCCGGCGGCATCGACCGACACCGATTCGATCTCGACGACCGGCACGCACCAGGCCGCGCGGGCGCGATCCGACGGTTCGCCGCGCGCGTCGGCGCAGCGGAAAGCGACGCTCGCGGGGACATCCTGCGCGCGCAGGGTTTGCGTCGACCCGTTCCACGCATGGTGCAGGGCGATCGTGCCGGGGTGCGGTGCGTCAGGCGCCTGCGCGCCGGGCGGCAGGGCCGGCGTGCCCGCGCAGCCGGCTGCCAGCGCGCAGGCGAGCGACAGCGACGGAACGAACGGATGACGGAGCATGGTGCGGTTCGACCGGAATCGGGAATGACG
This sequence comes from Burkholderia sp. ZZQ-2, assembly GCF_050768715.1. Taxonomy (NCBI): domain Bacteria; kingdom Pseudomonadati; phylum Pseudomonadota; class Betaproteobacteria; order Burkholderiales; family Burkholderiaceae; genus Burkholderia; species Burkholderia sp. ZZQ-2. Next base: position 5,569 of record NZ_LDVA01000067.1, read on the forward strand.
AAGCGTAGCGCGCTTTGCGCGCCGGCGTAATATCGGCCGGTTAATCGAATGCGGTACTCGCGGCGATTATCGATCGACCCCGGTTTCATTTTGCTGTAGTCAGGTACTGGATTATCGGGGGCTGTCGTTTATGTCAGGTGTTCAAGATTATTAAAATGACGCGGCATGCAAGCCTGCGGCGCCGCATTCCGCTGCGGCAGCCGTTCCCGCGCCGTGCCGGCGGGCGCTGCAGCCGGGCGTGCGCATTACCCGCCATGTGAAAATAGATTGGAGCCCGCCGAAATTCAAACATATAATGCCGGCGTTGTTTCCGGGGTCATCAATATAAAACAGGAGGGTAATAAGATGAATTTTTCAGAAGCCGTTCGTTCCGTACTCAATAAATACGCGACATTCGAAGGCCGCGCGCGCCGTGCCGAATACTGGTATTTCGCGCTGCTCACCTGCGTGCTGTCGATCGTCGCGCAGGTCGTCGGCGCGGGGAGCCACGACGCGGGCCTGATCACGCTGCTGCTGCTCGTCGTGCTCGGCCTGATTTCGCTCGCGCTGATCATTCCGAGCATCGCGGTCAGCGTGCGCCGGCTGCACGATACGGGCCGCTCGGGCTGGTTCCTGCTGCTGGCGCTGATCCCGATCGTCGGCGGCATCCTGCTGCTCGTGTGGATGTGCTCGCGCGGCACCGAAGGCCCGAACCGCTTCGGCGCGGACCCGATCGCGGCGGCCTGACCGACGCCTGCCCCGGCGCGCGACGCTGTCGCGTCGGGGCCTGGTTTCGCGCCGCACCCGCTTCACCGCTTCACCAACCGCTTCACCATTTCCCAGCTTCGCGCCGTCGTCGCTCGGCCCCAAGCCCCAAG